>JBQGED010000363.1:0-13693 GCA_052039425.1 Sphingobacterium griseoflavum
CGGTGGTGGTTTCCGGTTTGACTAGCATTGATGCGCAGGGCGATGTGATCTTTGATTTCGCCACCAACGATTTCAATCGAGTGCAGGTCACCAATGCGGTCAATCTGACTCTGGTGGACCAGAACGCGATCGAGCTGTTGGATATTAATGCATCGGGTGCCGTGGTGATCCGCAGCACCAATAACCTGACGTTGAATGACCAGGTTTCCGGCGGCAATGGCGTATCCGTATCGTCAGGCAATGGTTCCATCAATCAGAACGGCACCATTACGACTAACAACGGCGCTGTGGTGGTCTCCGCTGGCAACGGCGAAGTCAACATGGGTGACGAGGCGCTTATCGTCGCCAATGGCGGTAGCGTCAATATCAATGCCGGTGCTGGCGACGTAAACATGGGCGGTGGCACCCGTATTACCGCTAACGGTGGCGACGTCAACATAGTGGCGGCGGACAATGTAGTGGTCGCGGAAGTAGTGAGCTCCGGCACAGTCGTTATTAACGCCGGCAGTGGCAACGTCAGCGACGGGAATGGCGGGGCTACCAACGTTACTGCTGGCGGTCTGCAAAGCTCCTCCAACTCCGGTTTTGGCAGCAACGACGCCATCGAAACCGCGGTCGGCAATATCAACGTCGCCACCAACACCGGCAACGTCGCGGTGAATAACACTGGTGCCGTTACCGTGGAAGGGGTGCGCACCGGCCAGGGGGATATTTCGATTGTTAACCAGGGCGACGTCCAGCTCGGTGGCAATTCCATTTCCGCGCAGGATGGCGCTAATGGAGGCAGCGTCGATATCAGCGTTAGCCAGGGCAGCGTAACCCAAAGTGGCTCGACACAGATTCCCGCCGTGAAAGGTACGGGTTCCGTTGTCATCAGCGCGCCGGACGGCGCCATCGGTGGCGGTGGCGGTCTGCGGGTGGATGCACCGAGTGTCGAGATTATTGCCGCAATCAAAGCGGGTGAGATCTTCGTCAATCCAGGCGCCGATAAAATCGAGTACTTCTCCGGCAGTTTTAAATTCGATGATCAACTGCTCGCGATAGCGCCGCTGGAAGATATCAATCCTGCGATTTTCGCCAACGTCAGAAGTTACTTCTTCAATGACATTTCGCTTTTGTTGCCGCGTGACCAACGCTACGACGAGGAAGAGCGAGAGGAAGAAGAATAAAAAGGTGCGTCGGGTCGCGCTGGCAAACGCGGCCCGCTTTTTCATTACTCTGTTCACTTGCTGATTCGCGTAAAATCCGCCGATCCGTCCTGCGAATAACTGAAGAAGGAAATTCGTTCACTATGAAGTCTTATTTCTCTCGCGCACTGATTGCGCGTTTGTTGTGTTTTGCTGCGTTCAGTTCTTCTCTGGCACAGGCGGGCTTTCTCGAAATGCCCGACACCACTGAAGTGCCGGAAATGGAGCGGGAATCCATGCTGAAGGATTTGGATATTCCAGCCGTGCGTGAGCGCGATCCCAACCCCATGGCCGGGCCCCGTCTCAATATCACCGAGTTTCGCGTGCAGGGCGTGGTGGAATATCCCGAACTTGGCATTACTCGGGAATCGCTCAACAAACTCGTTGAAGGCATTCGCTTTGAAATGATGGGCGAAGGCGAAATGCTGGATTCGGGTTATACGCTGGACGAAGTGAGTGAAATTTCCGATCTGGTGGCGGAAATCGAGTCGCAGACTCAGGGCCAGAAAGTTGGTCCGGACGAGGTGCAACGGCTGGTGTTTTTGATTCGCGAACAACGCCAGCGCCGCGGCGTGACGGTGGGCATGATTGAGACGGTGGCCGACACCATCACGCGATATTATCGTGAGCGCGGTTTTATTCTCGCCAAAGCCTATATTCCAGAACAGCGCGTTCGCGATGGCGTGGTGACACTCACCCTGTTATTGGGAAATCTCGGTGAAGTAAATGTACTCAACAACAAGCACTACAAAGAAAAAACCCTACAGAATATTTTTAAGCCGGTGTTGGGCAAGCCGGTCACCGCGAGCAATATTGAGGAGCGTTTGTATTTCGTCAACGATCTGCCGGGCATGTCCGCTCAGGCGTATTTTGAGCCAGGCAAGCAAGTTGGCGACACTCGCTTGAATATTAATACGGTGAGGGAGCAGCGTTTTGCCGGCAACGTGCGTATCGATAATCACGGTTCAGAAAGTACGGGTGAATACCGGCTTTATACCGATGGCTACTGGCACAATCCGGGTGGATATGGCGATCAGTTGCACATAGGGATACTCGGCACATTTGAACCCTCAAATTCCTATTACGGTTCGATTCACTACGGCGTACCTTTATTCAGCCCGCGCGCAAAATTCACTTTCGGTGGCTCCACCAACGATTTTGTCTCGGATTCGCTGACCGGTGTTACTCTCACCGGAAAGTCTGTGGTCTACGATGCGACGCTGAATTATATTTTGCGCCGCAGCCGGGTGAAAAATCTGTCTACCGAAATGCGTTTTTCCGAAGTGACATCGGAGATCGAAGAAAAAGAGGGAAGGCTGTCGTTGGCGGAAGGGGAACTCGATGACACGGTGCGCAACCTTGATCTCGTTTTTAACTTCGATATTTTGCTTGAGCGTTGGCGAGGCATGCATCAGGGTGGTGCGCGGCTGACCTATGGCGATTTTGTCAAAGGACGTAATTACCGCCAGGATGAAAACCCGCTGAGTTTCTCTTTCAACTATTCGTTAATCAACTTCGCCAAAGTGCCGTTCAGTAATGCGAACAGCCGTATTCAAGCGCGCATTGCTGGTCAATACAGCGAAACCTCTTTACCGAGCACCAGCCAATTTTCGTTGACCGGTCCGACCAAGCTGCGCGCTTTTGACATCAATCAATACAATGCGGATTCCGGGGCTTACGTCGGTGTCGACTGGATATTCAGCGGTCCCGGATTTCTCGATCTGCAGCTGGGTAGCGAAAAACTCAGCGACGTGTTGCAGCCTTACGTGTTTGCGGAAGCGGGATATGGCGATACCAAAGACAGCGGACTTCCCATCATCCGTCCGGGCGCGGCATTCACCCCGGAACAGCCTGGGACCTGGGTGGTGTTGTCAGATGTCGGAGTGGGGTTCCGCCTGTCCATGCGCAATAATTTCCGGGCCAATTTTAGCTACGCTTACGTGACTTCCTACGAAAGCGATCTAGGTCCGTACGTCAAAGAGAGCACTAGTGATCTGGAGGCGAGAAGTAAATTTTATTTTGATATGCAGTACAGTTTTTGAGTCGATATGGCGCCCTTAGGGCGCCATTTTTATTTGGGCAATTCGTCGATTCCCAAGTCGCCCCAAAGCGCATCGATTTTGCGCTTGATTTCTTCGCTCATCACTATAGGTCTGCCCCACTCGCGCTGGGTTTCTCCCGGCCATTTATGCGTGGCATCCATTCCCATTTTGGAGCCGAGTCCGGCGACAGGTGAGGCAAAATCCAGATAATCGATAGGTGTGTTTTCCACCATGACCGTGTCGCGCGCCGGGTCCATACGCGTGGTGATCGCCCAGATCACATCGCGCCAATCCCGCGCATTGATATCGTCGTCGGTCACCACTACAAATTTGGTGTACATAAATTGGCGCAGAAAGGACCAAACTCCGAACATCACGCGCTTGGCGTGTCCTGGATATTGTTTTTTCATGGTCACCACCGCCATGCGGTAGGAGCAACCTTCCGGCGGCAAATAAAAATCGACGATTTCCGGAAATTGTTTTTTCAAAATCGGTACAAAAACTTCGTTTAATGCTAAACCCAGCACCGCCGGTTCATCTGGCGGCCGACCGGTATAAGTGCTGTGATAAATCGGGTCGCGTCTGTGTGTCAGCGTTGTCACGGTAAACACCGGAAATTTTTCTACCTCATTGTAATAACCGGTGTGGTCGCCGTACGGCCCCTCCTCCGCCATTTCGCCGGGTTCGATAAAACCTTCCAGAATGAATTCCGCATTTGCCGGTACCTGCAAATGATTGCTGATGCTTTGGCTGACTTCGGTTTTACCTCCGCGCAAAAGGCCGGCAAAGCCATATTCGCTAAGGGTGTCTGGCACTGGTGTCACCGCCCCTAGAATGGTGGCGGGATCAGCACCGAGAGCCACTGAAACCGGAAAAGGTTCACCTGGGTGTTCTTGTTGCCACTCGCGAAAATCCAGAGCGCCACCGCGGTGGCTCAGCCAGCGCATAATCAATTTATTGCGGCCGAGCAACTGCATGCGATAAATGCCGAGGTTTTGCCGCTCTTTATGCGGCCCTCTGGTAATTACCAGCGGCCAAGTAATCAAGGGTGCGGCATCGCCCGGCCAGCAGGTTTGAATTGGTAATTTTGTGAGATCGACTTCGCTATCGCGATACACAATTTCCTGGCAAACAGGCCGTTGCACCACTTTGGGTGACATATTGAGAACCTGTTTGAATATCGGCAATTTTTCCCACGCGTCGCGCATGCCTTTGGGTGGCTCTGGCTCTTTTAAAAAAGCCAGTAGTTCACCCACGTCTTTCAGTGCCGCAACGGATTCCTGGCCCATACCTAAGGCGACGCGTTCCTGTGTACCGAATAGGTTGCCGAGTACGGGAATGGAATATCCGGTGGGATTCTCGAACAGCAAAGCCGGGCCGCCTGCACGCAAGGTGCGATCGCAGATTTCGGTCATTTCGAGATCGGGAGAAATTGCGTGAGGTATGCGCTTGAGTTGTCCGCGGCGCTCCAGCAGGTGAATAAAATCGCGAAGGTCTTTCATGGCGGCAGGAAGGTCGGGCAGAGAAGTCTCTGCAGAAAAAGCGCGGCTGATTATTCAGCCGCGCGGTGAGGAGCTTATTTGCTCTTCATGGACAGGAAGAATTCATCGTTGGATTTGAAAGCTTTGAGCTTGTCCGCCAAAAATTCTGTGGCATTGACATCTTCCATATCGTTGAGCAACTTGCGCAAAATCCACACGCGCGACAATTCGGATTCACCCATCAATAAATCTTCGCGACGGGTGCCGGAGCGGCGGATATTAATGGCCGGATAAATGCGTTTTTCGGCGATTTTACGGTCCAGGTGCAATTCCATATTGCCGGTTCCCTTGAACTCTTCGTAAATCACTTCATCCATTTTTGAGCCGGTATCGATCAGTGCGGTTGCGACAATGGAAAGACTACCGCCTTCTTCGATATTTCGAGCTGCCCCAAAAAAGCGCTTCGGTCTTTCCAGCGCGTGCGCATCGACACCACCCGTCAACACTTTACCGGAAGATGGAATCACGGTGTTGTAAGCGCGGGCGAGACGAGTGATGGAGTCGAGCAGAATCACCACATCTTTTTTGTGCTCCACCAATCGTTTAGCACGTTCAATCACCATGTCGGCCACTTGCACGTGGCGTGAGGGCGGTTCATCAAACGTTGAGGCCACCACTTCGCCGCGCACGGAGCGCTGCATTTCGGTTACCTCTTCCGGACGTTCGTCGATCAACAAAACAATCAAATAGGTTTCCGGATTGTTGCGCGCAATCGCCTGGGCAATATGCTGCATCATGATGGTTTTACCGGCTTTCGGCGGCGCAACGATCAGGCCGCGCTGTCCTTTACCGATCGGTGAAATCAAGTCGATGATGCGCCCTGTAAGGTCTTCGGTGGAACCGTTGCCGGTCTCCAATACCATGCGTTCCTGGGGAAAGAGCGGGGTAAGGTTTTCGAAGAGAATTTTGTTGCGGGAGTTTTCAGGCTTATCGAAATTGATTTCATTGACTTTCAGCAGCGCGAAGTAGCGTTCGCCTTCTTTCGGCGGGCGGATTTTGCCGCTGATATAGTCGCCAGTGCGAAGGTTGAAGCGACGGATCTGACTGGGCGAAACGTAAATATCGTCGGGGCCAGCCAGGTAGGAAGATCCGGCTGAACGCAGGAATCCAAAACCGTCCTGCAGGATTTCCAGAACACCATCTCCATAAATATCTTCACCGCTTTTAGCGTGCCGCTTTAGCAGGTTGAAAATTACGTCCTGCTTGCGCGAGCGAGCGAGGCTTTCCAGGCCCATGGACGTCGCCATGTCGATCAGTTCTTCGATGGGTTTGGTCTTCAGATCGGTTAGATTCATGTGTGTATGTACAAGTGGTTGATTGCAGATTTGGCCGGGCCGGAGAAAAGCCGGGCGGGTATTTTGTTATTAAAAATTTAAGAAAATGATTCAGGAAGCCGCGTTTTAGTTTTGCCAGACGTCACGAATAGTCATAGAAAATAAATCGAGGAAATTCAACAGAAGCATTGAATAAGGTTTGACTATGGCATTCGCCCATCGAACTAGCAGAATCCAGGAGGTAATTGCCGATGGGAGGGATGTGCGAATGATTTTTGGTCGGCCAGCGAGCTGAGTATAGTCACAAACTCAACCGAGTGCAAAGCCGGTCGGAACATAATTGCGGACGGCAAGCACCGTCCGCAGCGGTCGGCATTAAAACCCGATCAGAGATTGGAGTCAATAAAGGCGGTCAACTGAGCGCGCGACAAAGCGCCCACTTTGGTGCTCTCGGCATTGCCTTGTTTGAACAGGATCAGTGTTGGAATGCCACGCACATTAAATTTGGCTGGCGAGCTCTTATTAACATCGACATCAACTTTACAGATCTTGATTTTGCCTTCGTAAACACCGCTCAATTCGTCGAGTACAGGGGCGATCATTTTGCAGGGGCCGCACCAAGGCGCCCAGAAATCCACCAGAACGGGAAGGTCAGCCTTCAGCACTTCCTGCTCAAAGGTCTCGTCGGTTACGTTTACGATGTTGCTCATGTTGGAGTCTCCAGGGACAGTACAGCAAACGCGCAATTCTAAGGACAGACGATGTGCGTAACAAGTCCCGGTGTGTCCACCGGGATGATCTTGGGCAGGCCCGCCGCCGAATGGTTCAGGGCGAGTTGCTGATCGCCGGCGGCCAAGCTGGGGTAGCGGCACTCGGCGCAGTGTAATGGCGCAGCAACTCCATTTGGGCTGCGGGGTGATCTGGAGAGTAGGTCTGCACATAAACCCCTTCCGGCAGAAGTTCCCAGCGCTGGCGACCATCATTTAGGTAAAGTTCGAGCTCATTCAGTACCCGCGCACCCAAATCCGGTGACTCTATGGGGAAACATACCTCTACCCGACGATTGAGATTGCGCTCCATCAGATCCGCGCTGGCGCAGTAGACCTTGGGTTCGGCGTTAGCGAAATAGTAGACGCGGGAGTGCTCGAGAAACCGCCCGAGGATGGAAAATACACGGATATTTTCCGAAATACCGGCAATCCCTGGCTTTAATACGCACATGCCGCGAATGATCAGATCGATTTTCACGCCGGCCTGGGACGCCTTGTACAGAGCGTGAATCACTTTGGATTCGGTCAGCCCGTTGCATTTGAGGATGATGCGGGCGTCCTTCCCCTCGGCCTTGGCTTTGATTTCGCCGTCGATCAGGCGCAGCAATTGGCGCTTTAAGGTGAACGGAGCGTGATACAGCTTGTTCATTTTCTCGGTTTTGCCCATGCCGGTGAGCTGCTGGAAGATGCGATGCACGTCTTCGCAAATGGCGGGTTCGGCCGACAACAGAGAGTAGTCCGTATACAAATGGGCATTGCCGCTGTGGTAATTGCCGGTACCCATGTGGCAGTAGCGCTTGAACTGGCCGTTCTCGCGCCGCACGATCAAGATCATCTTGGCGTGGGTCTTGTAACCCACCACCCCATAGACCACCACCGCGCCGGCTTCCTGCAAGCGGCTGGCAAGCTCCAGGTTCTCCTCCTCATCAAAGCGCGCGCGCAATTCCACCACCACGGTTACCTCTTTACCGTTGCGTGCCGCATCAAGCAATGCGTCAACAATGGAAGATTCGTGTCCGGTGCGATAGAGCGTTTGTTTGATCGCGACCACATCTGGGTCCTTCGCCGCCTGCCGCAACAGCTGGATCACCGGTGTGAACGACTCGAATGGGTGCAGCAACAGGTAATCCCGCTTGGAGATGGCTTCAAAAATATTGTCTTTGCGGCTGAATCCTTTGGGCAGACTGGGGGTGAACGGCGGATAGAGGAGATCTGCACGCGCCACCATAGACGGCAGCCGCATCAGCCGTTTCAGATTCACTGGGCCGTTGACGCGATAGAGGTCGTCCTCTTTCAGGCCGATTTCATTGAGGAGAAAATCCGTCAGCTCTTTGGGACAATTGTCAGCGACTTCCAGGCGCACCGCGTTGCCAAAGCGGCGGGAGTGCAGCTCGCCGCGCAGGGTGCGCGCCAAGTCGGCGATACCCTCGATGTCTACGTCCAGGTCGGCGTTGCGGGTGATGCGGAATTGATAGCAACCTTTGATCGTCATGCCTGGGAAGAGCTTGTCCGCATGGGCGTGGATCATGGAGGAGAGAAACACAAAATCGTTGGCTTTGCCGCTGATGTGATCCGGCACGGCGATGATTCGGGGCAGGGAGCGCGGCGCCGGCACTATGGCCAAGCCCAAATCGCGGCCGAAGGCGTCCTTACCTTCCAGCGCGACGATAAAGTTGAGGCTTTTGTTCACCAAGCGCGGAAACGGGTGCGCCGAGTCCAAGCCGATCGGGCTCACCACAGGCAGCACTTCCTGCATGATGTAATCTTCGATCCAAGCAGCGTGGGCAGCAGTCCACTGGCTGCGGCGCAGAAAGCGGATACCGGCGTCGGCGAGCGCCGGTATCAAGGTGTCGTTGAGAATGTCGTACTGCTTTTTCACTATGTCGTGGCAGATCTCGCTGATCAGCTTCAAGCAGTCGCGGGTTTGCAATCCGTCGGGGCCGGTCACCTCGCGCTCAAAGCGGATGCTTTGGATCAGACCCGCTACGCGAATTTCGAAGAATTCGTCCAGGTTCGAACTGAAAATCACCAGAAACTTCAGCCGTTCCAGCAGCGGATGCGTCTCATCGAGCGCCTGCGCCAGTACCCTCTCATTGAAATAGAGATGGCTGAGTTCACGGTTGATGAAATAGCTCGGATTATCCAGAACCAGATCAGCGGAGTCAGCTTTGCTTTCCTGTAAATCGGACATAAAAGTGCGCGGACCAAACCTCAAAAAGTGGATGCACAAATACACACGCGATTATCGCGGTGATTTTTGACGATTTTGCGTAACCCTTTAACTATAACTCACCCGCTGAATACTCGCGTGGGTGCGCATCTCAGGTGTCGAAGGCGGCCAGGGTGTCGTTGAGAAACCGCAGGCCGAGAGAGGTGGGTCGCAGCCGGTCGGCTGTGTCTTCCAGCAGTCCCCGCGCAATAAGCTGAGGTAGATAGGACGCCAAACTCGCATCTGCTAGTTGAGTGCGTTCCGCAAACCAGCGTCTCGGCACACCATCCACCAAGCGCAGTGCGTTCATCATAAACTCGAGTGTCTGCTGCTCTTTCGCTACGTAATCCTTGCCGGCGGTAAAGGGTTTTATGGGGTCGAGATAATCGGCGGGTTTGCGGGTTTTGCGATAGCGCAGGATGCCTTCGCCGGGAACCGTGATTTTGCCGTGGGCGCCGGCGCCCAACGCCAGATAATCGCCGAACTGCCAGTAATTCAAGTTGTGCTGTGACTGCCTGCCCGGGCGGCTATAGGCGGATACTTCGTATTGGGCAAAACCGGAATTGTGCAACAGCATCTGCCCGGCCTCCTGAATATCCACCAGAATTTCATCGTCCGGTAAGGGCGGCGGGCGACTGTAAAACACTGTATTGGGTTCAATAGTGAGCTGGTACCAGGAAATATGTTGCGGCTGTAAGGCAATGGCTTGCTGCAGATCGCTGCGCGCGTCCGCCACGGTCTGCTCCGGCAGACCATGCATCAAGTCGAGATTGATATTGTCAAAACCCGCACGGCGCGCCGCAGCAAAAGCCGTCAACGCTTCACGGCTGTCGTGGATTCTGCCCAGGCGTTGTAGATGCGTGTCATTAAAACTCTGAATGCCAAAGGACACGCGATTGACGCCAGCGCTGCGATAACCTTCGAGGTTGTCATACTCTGCGGTGCCTGGATTGGTTTCCAGAGTAATTTCCGCGTTCTCTTCCAAACCGATTTTTTTCTCAGCGGCTCCGAGAATTGCCGCGATGCTGGCCGCCTTGAACAGACTGGGCGTGCCGCCGCCAAAAAAAATCGAGCGCAACTTGCGCCCCTGAATCAAGTGAAGATCCTGTTCCAGATCGCGTAACAATGCCGCAACATATTCCGCTTCTGGAATCGTTTTTGTTTCGTGCGAATTAAAATCGCAGTAGGGACATTTACGCACACACCAGGGGATGTGCACGTAAAGGCTGAGCGGTGGCAAGATCATTTTGCGAAAGGAAAATGCGCGAGGGATTGCAACAGCGTCTGCAGTGCAATGGCACGATGGCTGATACGATTTTTTTCCGCTTTATCCAACTGTGCCGCAGAACAACGATGCGTCGGCACAAAAAACAGCGGGTCGTAACCAAAACCACCATCGCCGACCGGTTCGCGCAAAAGCCTGCCCTCCCAAGCACCCTGACAAATCAGGGGCGTTGGGTCATTGGCGTGACGCATCAATACCAACACACAGTGATAGCGCGCGGTGCGAAATTCATCTGGCACCGAGGCCAATTCCTGCAACAACTTGGTGTTGTTGTCGGTGTCGCTCGCATTGGGTCCGGCAAAGCGCGCGCTGTAAATTCCCGGTGCACCATTGAGCGCGTCCACTTCAATGCCGGAATCATCTGCAAGTGCGGGCAAACCCGTATGCTGACAAACATGGCGCGCCTTAATCAGGGCATTTTCAACAAATGTCAGGCCGGTTTCATCCGCACTATCCAGTCCGAATTCCGACTGGGCGTGCACGGCAAAACCCCGATTCTGCAATAAATCGGCAAATTCCTTTAATTTGCCGCGGTTGCCGCTGGCGAGCACGAGCTTTTGCATCAAGGTTCCGTATAGAGTTTGCGCGACAGTCTAAATGACAGAGGTTGGGTTTGCCCTTCGGGCAAGATCACGAAATCCAAATGAAACATTTCTTCATTGGTGTGGCGCAGTGCGCCTAAATAATAAACCGCGTCCTGTTCCTGAATGGTTTTGAAATCGATTTTCTTCTGTTGCTGCAGCAGATTTTTTGCTGTGGCGGAAACCTGCGCTGCAATTGGGCTGCCGTCAGCGGTTTTTTGCACCGCGATATTAATCAACGTCTGATCCTTGGCGCGCACGAGTTGATGTAAGTTTGCGATATCCGCAGGAATAAACAGACTGTTGAAGGTGCTGTAGTGGATCGTGTAGGGGCCGAAGACTTTGGTGCTCTCCACTTCATCTGCTTGGGCAGAGCTGAACATCAAGCTGCAGCAGATAAGCATCAGATATTGTTTAATGAATTGCATTATTTCCTCACTCGAAAAATTCCGGTTTCCGCAAATAAATTGGGATGCCATTGGCTTAGTCCTTTGCCGAGGGATTTTTCCGTCACTACCGCTTTATCCACAACTTTCAGATTCATCTCTCGGCACAAAATTTCAAAATCGCGAAAGGTACAAAAATGGATATTGGGAGTGTCGTACCATTGATAAGGCAACAAATCCGAAACCGGCATGCGGCCCTTGAATAACAATTGCAGTCGCGCGCGCCAATGACCGAAATTGGGAATGGTGACAATGCACTCCCGGCCGATACGGGTCATTTCCGCCAACATATTTTTGGGGCGGAGCATGGTCTGTAAAGTTTGCGACATGACAACTGTGTCAAAACTGTCATCATCAAAATTCTTCAAGCCTTCGTCGAGATTCTGCTCGATGACATTCACACCTTTGGCGACACATGCCTGAATCCCTTCAGAACTGATTTCCAAACCGTAGCCGCGCACATTTTTATTTCCAGCGAGATAATGCAACAAGGTGCCGTCACCACAACCGAGATCGAGCACTCGGCTATTGGGTTGAATCCATTGATCGATAATACGTTGGTCGATACGCATCAGATTTTGATCCCCTGCATATAGGCAGCGAACAACGCCTGGTAGCGCGGCTGATTGGGTACAAGAAAAGCATCGTGACCATAGGGTGAGTCCACTTCGGCGTAGACCACATTTTTTTCCGCTCGCGTCAGCGCGTTGACAATTTCGCGGGAGCGCTCGGGGGAAAACCGCCAGTCCGAAGTAAATGAAATCACCAGGAATTTGCTTTTTGCGCGGCGAAACGCCGCCACCGGATCATTGCCGTATTCGCGCGCGAGGTCAAAATAATCCAGGGCGCGGGTCATCAGCACATAGGTGTTGGCGTCAAAGGTTTTGGAAAAACTGTTGCCTTGATGGCGCAGATAGGTTTCGATTTGAAATTCCACCGGTTCTTCGCTGCCCTGCTCAAATGAACCCGAGCGCAGTTCGCGGCCGAATTTTTTGCCCATGCCGTCATCGGATAAATAAGTGATGTGACCGATCATGCGCGCCACCGATAAGCCGCGGGTGGGTTGCGTGCCTTTTTTGAGGTAGTGCCCGTCAGCAAAATCCGGGTCGGAAAAGATCGCCTGGCGGGCGGTTTCATTGAACGCAATATTTTGTGCGGACAATTTCATCGCGGACGCAATCACCACGCAATGGCGTAGACAATCTGGATGTTCCAGCGACCAGCGCATCGCCTGCATGCCGCCGAGGCTGCCGCCGACCACCGCCGCCCACTGGGAAATGCCGAGGCGTTGCATCAAACGGTGTTGGCTCGCAACCCAGTCGCGCACTCGCAGAGTGGGAAAATCCACGCCCCACGGCTCGCCGGTCTCGGGGTTGATGCTCTGTGGGCCGGTGGAGCCGTGGCAGCCGCCGAGATTATTGAGGCTCACGACAAAAAAGCGATTGGTGTCTATGGGTTTGCCTGGGCCTATATAGTGATCCCACCAACCCGGTTTGCGATCTTCCTTTGTGTGATAGCCCGCTGCGTGATGATGTCCCGAGAGTGCATGGCAGATCAGCACAGCATTACTTTTGGCTGCGTTGAGCTGGCCGTAGGTTTCCACCACCAGATCGTAATGCAGCAACTGGCGCCCGTTCGCCAGGGTCAAGGGCGTGTCGAAATGAAAAACCTCCGGTTCGACCAGTCCAACCGAATTTTCAGGAAAGGCATTTGCCATAAATCGCAGTTCTTTTTGTTGGAGTAGATGCGCAATGAGCTTAAAAGTGATAACCGATTAAAGAGCCGAATGGAACGCGAATTGAGTTGCCCATACCGATCACCGCCATGCGCAATACGGCGAGAAAAATGCCGACAAAAAACAGCGAAAAATCCAACCCGCCCGCCGGCGGAATAAAACGGCGCACCGGCGCCAACAGCGGTTCAAGCAACTGGTGCACCAGCACAATAATCGGGTGGCGGCTGTAAGGTGCGAGAAAGCTGGTGATAAACAACACCAAACCCGCCACAAAATACAGCGTGATGATATTGAGGGAAATGCTGAACAGCGACCAAACGATCATCAGATGCGGTGGTAATAACGGCCCGCCTGACACCAACACCATTAATTGCATGGCGAGCCAGTGGAACAGCAGCGCCAATACCAGGGACGCCAGATCTATGCCCCACAGGCCGGGAATGATCCGGCGCAGCGGCAAAAGCAGTGGATTAGTCAATTTAACCAGCGCCTGTGACAGGGGGTTATAAAAATCCGCGCGCGCGGTCTGCAGGAGAAATCGCAGCAAGATGGCGCTCAGATACAGTGAGCCAAATACGTTGATCAGAAATACCAGTATGTCGATCAGTGTCTGCATAGATGAA
>JBQGED010000364.1:0-4477 GCA_052039425.1 Sphingobacterium griseoflavum
GAACCACGCCATCGCGGGAAATAAGTCCGTGAGTCGTCTTCAGACCGAATACGCCATTTGCAGATGCCGGGCCGCGCACTGAGGCGGCGGTATCGGTGCCTAGGCCGAACTGTGCGAAGGCCGCGGCAATTGCCGCACCTGTGCCGCCGGACGAGCCGCTCGGACCGCGATCAAGTTTGTGCGGGTTGCGCGTCTGACCGCCTTGGGAGGAAAAACCGTTGGGCACACGTCCGTCGCGACGCAATTTGGGATCGGTCGTACCCGATACGGAACCGCCGCCACCGGCCCATTCGGATAAATTCACTTTGGCGAGAATAATGGCCCCCGCCGCGCGCAATTTTTTGGTGACGAATGCGTCATCCGGCGGAATGGATCCGTCAAGCAATTGCGAGCCGGCGGTGGTGGGCATGTCGAAGGTATCAATATTGTCTTTCAGCACTATGGGGATGCCGTGCAGCGGTCCACGAATGTTGCCGGCGCGGCGTTCAGCGTCGAGAGTTCGCGCCTCCGCCAGTGCTTTGTCATTGAGTTTGATCACGCTGTTGATCTGCGGGCCTTTCTTGTCGTAAGCCTCAATTCGAGCGAGATAAGCCGCCGTAAGTGTTTCCGCTGTAAGTGTGCCGTCTGCCATAGCAGCGTTGAGCTCGGCAATATTGGCACTGCTCACATCGAGCCGGGCAGCCGTGACTATTGAAGCCGTGAGGCTGACCATCAAAGTGCAAATTAAATGTCGCATTTTCATGAAATATTCCGCAGTCGATATTTTTCTGTGATGGATTATTTCGCCAAACTGTCGCTGGACAGCTTCGGCGTTGTCACTGGCAGACGCAGCGCCTTAGTGGCCTGTTCGAACTCATAACCCAGCGCCAGCAACACAGGCTCACTCCACGCCTGACCGAAAAAGGAAATGCTGACCGGGAGGCCATCTTTGGTAAAACCGGCGGGCACAATTAGGTCGGGGTAGCCAGTGAAATTGGCGAAGGCAGTGGGTGACTCTGGAAAGCTCACGCCATTTTCCGGATTGATGGGCATGGCCGGGCGGGGCATGGTCGGGTAAATCAGCGCGTCGAGTTTGTGTTTGCTGAATTGCTCATCGAAATAATTTTTTACCATCGGCAGCATTTGATTTTTTATCGTGAGATAAATCGGGTCATCCAGATCCAGAGTATTGCCGGGTTGATTTACCCAATTCAGACCAAATGCTTTACCGGGGCTGCGGTATTGTGTGGCGGGATCGTTGGATAGGCGCACCACATCGGCGAAGGATTTGGGAAAACCGGATTTTGTGGTTTTTAAATATTCGGTCAAATCCGCTTTGAATTCGGCGCGCACCACTGTGTTGTAAATCAATCCACGGCTTTCGCGCAGAGCCGCTGGAATTGCGACGGGATCCACGATGACCGCCCCGAGGGATTTTAATTTGGCGACTGACTCCTCAAACACGCGGTCCACTTCCGGGTCTTGTCCCAGATAGTCGCGATTGACTCCAATGCGCTTGCCTTTAAGCGCGCCCTTTTTCAGGAATTGGGTGTAATCCTGATGAAATTTGCCAGCGCTCGGCGCGGTGGCGGCATCCGCTGGATCAACACCCGTCATCACGCCGAGAGAAACTGCAACATCGTAGACCGAGCGCGCCATGGGGCCGGCGGTGTCGTAGGAAAGTCCGAGGGGAATAATGCCGTCCCGGCTCATCAAACCGCGAGTGGGTTTGAGACCGGCGATGCCGTTGTGGGAAGACGGACCGCGAATCGAACCACCGGTATCGGAACCGAGGCCGACTTGGCCGAATGCCGCCGCAATGGCGGCGCCAGTGCCGCCTGAGGAACCGGAGGGACTGGCATCGAGTTTATGTGGATTGCGGGTTTGTCCGCCGGCAGAACTGAAACCGCCGGGGATAAAACCTTTTTTGGTAATTTCCGCTGGTGCGCCTCCGGTCGAGCCGCCAGAACCCGCCCATTCGGATAAATTCACTTTAGCCAGAATAATCGCACCGGCATCGCGCAGTTTTTTGGTGATAAAGGCATCATCGGGTGGAATGGATCCTTCCAATAATTGCGAACCGCCCGTGGTGGGCAAATCAAACGTGTCGATATTGTCTTTCAGTAAAACCGGAATACCGTGCAAGGGGCCGCGCACTTTACCCGCTGCGCGTTCGGCGTCCAGCGCTTTGGCTTCCTTTATGGCTTTGGGATTAAGAGTAATTACCGAATTAATTTCCGGACCTTTTTTATCATAGGCATTAATACGCGCCAGATAAGCGTTGGTCAGTTGCTCCGCCGTCAACGTCTTTTTTTCGAACGCCGCATTTAAATCTGCAATGGTGGCGGTGGTGAGATCCAGAGGTGCCGCGTAAACAGCGGGTGCCAGCGCGAGGCTGACAGCAAGGGCGATGGTTTTAAGGCGCATGGTAATGTCTCCAAAAAAATAAGTAATTCGCTGCTTGCGTCAACGGGGTTTGAAAATCAGTGGGTTGTTGTTTTGCACCGTTGTCGTCGGGGTGGAAAAACCGCGATTTTCGGCTTTTTGTCTTGTGCTAGGGCGGGCTGAAGAATAAGCGTCTGGCTGAGGATACAGGCCAGCATCCAGGAAAGCGTGCGGCATGGAGGGTAAGGGTGTGATCATATCAGCGGCTGCTTTTTGAAGTGATGAGCCATAAGCGATGAGCCATAAAAGTGGCATGGTCGACCGGGAGCCTGATCAGCTGCCTCGCGAATTCTCCGCATTTGCGCACAGTGAGACGGCGCGACCCATGCGGCCCCTACCCCAAGCTTCCCACGACACTTTAGCCATCGGGCATCTGGCGCTTGTCCACATTTAAGCTCGCAGTGCCGTTCTGTGTATCCCTAGGCTTTGGTGGGGGGATGACAATTTTGCTACTGCATAAAATTTGAGCGTTCCAACCCCCGAGTGTCAGATTTGGAGCGTACTTTTGGCGTGGATATCTCACAAAACACCGAGCAAAACCCTTAGTATGGCGCGGCCGCTGAGCCAGCCTATTCAATCCGGATACTGTGCGTCGGCGTGCCTAATTACTGGATATTGGAGGAAATCATGATAGGCCGTCTTAGAAACGGAGTTTTCTTGTTGTTGTGTTTGCTGTTGGAAGCGTGTGGTGGTGGAAACCCCACGGGCGAACAAAAAAATGGATTGCAGCTTTCTGGTGCGATATTTGGGCTGGAAGGCGAACTTGTACTGGGGACTGGAACAGGTTTTAGCAAGCATTTCTACGAAGGTGGGATATTTGATTTTTCACCGCTGCAGTTCGAAACAGGAGATTTATATAACGTCTCAGTGGTTTTGCAACCGCCAGGTCAAATCTGTGAAGTGAAGAGAGGTCAAGGGACTTTCACCACTACCGATGTTGCCAATATTGAAATTACCTGCCGACAAAATGCCGGACAATACGCGCTGTCTGGCTATGTGGATTACTTGACTTCACCGATCATTATTTCTGATGGCATGGGAAATTCAATCGCGATCACCACTGCTGGCTCATTCAATTTTGACCCTATCCGCTATTCAGCGGGTGACTATTACGCAGTTTCTGTGATCGATAGTGGTTCGGAGCAGTATTGTGATGTGTTCAGTGGGTTTGGGATATTTTCCGGCAGGGATGTAGATAATATCTTCATCAGTTGTTTTACGTCCTCGCCTAGTTATCTGCTTGCGGCAGAAATTTATGGTCTACAAGGAGAGCTAGCTCTTGAGATTAATGATGGGGAGTTTTCCAACACATTTTATGGCACTGGTGGACTACTGTTTAGAGAAATAGCCTATTTGCATGATGCTACTTCGTATAACGTTACTATCGTTTCTCAACCTGAATCGCAAAATTGTGCGTTGAACAACGGTAGCGGAACCATTTCAGGAGCGCCTGTGACCGTTTCTATTTCATGCACGGAGGTGCCGCAAGACTTCGAGCTGAAAGGAGTCCTCAGCGGAAGTGCGGGAAGCGTGGCGCTGACAGATGGCTTGGGTGGCACTGTGCAGGTTGACGGCGACGGTGAGTTTAGCTTCGGAAGCTATCCGTCTGGAAGTCAGTATGTGTTGACCGTAGTGTCTCAACCAGAGGGGCAAATCTGCACGGCTACTCCGAGTCGCGGTATTCTTTCAAAAGAAACATCCGATATTCGGATCTTCTGCAGACCGGACGGTATTGTGGTTTCTGGCACAGCCACTGGTATTGTTGGGCCCCTCAACCTGGATGATGGCAATGGCAATAAAGTGACCGTTAATAAAGACGGCGAATTTTATTTTGCCACCCCTTACGAACGCGGCGCTGGCTATAACATTTCTGTGGAGACGCTGCCCGACGGTCAGGTTTGTGAGGTGTTCTATTCCAGCGGAAATGTTGGGGACAACGGCGTTGGTGATGTGCAACTGGTTTGTCGGGCGCAAGGTACACATCTAAATCCCTGCGGACCACCCGTGGCCCAAGTTGATACTGCACGTTTTATCCTGACCAATAAAATCTTTA
>JBQGED010000365.1:0-33119 GCA_052039425.1 Sphingobacterium griseoflavum
TCCGGAGAGATTGACTCGGGACATCCATGTCCCTCGGGCTTCGCCCAGCCTAGCGGCTGTCCAAAACAGCTTTCCTGCTGTTTTGTGACTCGGGACCCCTGTCCCTCGGGGCTGCGCCCCGGCCTGCGGCCGTCCAAACCGGCTGTCCTGCTGTTTTGTGACTCGGGAGCCCTGTCCCTCGGGCCTGCGCCCCGGCCTGCGGCCGCCCAAACCGGCTGTCCTGCCGGTTTGTCGAACTCGCGGGAGACTGACTCGGGACATCCATGTCCCTCGGACTGCGCCCAGCCTAACGGCTGTCCAAAATGGCAGTCCTGCCATTTTGTCGCTCTCCGGGCGCTCAAACAAAAAACCCCCGCCTTTTGGGCGAGGGTTTTGTGTTTGGCGCACCCGGAGAGACTCGAACTCCCGACCAAGTGGTTCGAAGCCACCTACTCTATCCAACTGAGCTACGGGTGCATGGTCGTTTCAGCTGGGCTGAAAGAGGCGCACATAATATCAGGCGCCGGGATTAAGGCAAGTGCGGAATATGGCGCGCATCGCCTGTTCTGTTTGGCACTCTGACACGCGTCTAAGCCTACCAACTAACTCCGTCCACCACCGTCAAATAGGTCTCCCGATCAAACAGAATGCTGATGATTTCGGCATAGGACGGGGTCAGGAAGAACAGACCAATAACGGCGACAGCCATAATGGCGGAGGTGGTCATATTGCGATAATCAAACAATTTGAACGCGCTACCGAAAGAGCGCTTGATGGCGACGTTCATAAAGTCCACGCCGAAGATTTCGTCCAGCAACAGGTGAACGCAGTAACCCAGCCCCAGGAACAATGCCAAAAACCAACTGGTGGTGCCGCTTGCACCTAAAAAGGCAGCGCCAGCCGCAGCAATGAACATAAATAAGAAGCAGGCCAATACTGAGTGAAAAATGCCGCGGTGGACGGTAAAGCGGGCAAAAATCTGGCGCACGCCAAATTGCACCAACACAAAAACCAGAACACACGCACCCCACACCCAGGCCAGGGGCCAGACGTCTATCCAGGCCACGGCAGTAAAACCGCAGGCGATAATGCTGAACGCGCCAAATAAAATGCCGAGGCTGTGGGAATTATCCGAATCTATATCCGGCAAAAGTCCGCCGAACGTGCCCATCACCCAACATAAAAAAGCTTCACCGGCGGTGAGATGTCCGCTGCTATAAAACATTGAGGCGGCAAGTCCGCTGCTGATACTCGCCACCTGTAAATGGGTTTTGAAATTCGCCATACTGCCGTCCGCAGGGATGTTCGAAGGCAGGCATTTTAGCTGCGGCATTCGCACTATAGAAGCCCACCCGCCGCGTCCTGATTATCTTGGCGAATTCATGATTTCTTTAGTCACCCACCCACAGTACAGCTACCCGTTTCCGGCCAGTCACCGTTTTCCCATGGAAAAATTTGGCCTGTTACACGATTACTTGCGACAGCGCGGGCTGGCAACCGAGACCAACACTTTCCGCCCCGGCACCGCGCGCCTGGATGTTTTGCAGCTCGCCCACTGCTCGGATTATCTGCAGCGATTTATTCACAACCAGCAAAATCCGGCGGAGTTGCGTCGCATGGGATTGCCCTGGAGTGAGGGCTTAGTGCGGCGCACCTTGATCTCTCCCAACGGCACTCTGCTGACTGCGCGACTCGCGTTGCAACAGGGCATCGCCTGCCATCTCGCCGGCGGCACCCATCACGCCCACCGGGATTTTGCCTCGGGTTTTTGCATTCTGAACGACTTGGCCGTTACCGCGCTGACACTCCTCGCACAGAAGAAAATTCAGCGCGTGCTGATTTTCGATTGCGACGTTCACCAGGGTGATGGCACTGCCAATATTCTTGCGGACGAGCCGAGCGCATTCACCTGCTCGGTGCACTGTGAGAAAAATTTTCCTGCGCGCAAAGCGCGCAGCGATATGGATGTGGATATTGCCAAAGGTGCGGGCGACGATGAATATCTCACTCATGTTGTGCGGGCTTTTGCGAAGGCGGTCGATGCGAGCAGACCAGATCTGGTGCTGTACGATGCCGGTGTGGATATTTACGAACATGACCCACTGGGTTTGTTGAATATCAGCCTCGACGGCATCCGCCAGCGCGATCGCGCCATCCTGGAAAGCTGTAAGCGCCTGGGCCTGCCTGTCGCCACCGTCATTGGTGGCGGGTATGATGACGACCGCCAAGCTCTGGCCAGACGCCACGCGATTGTCACCGAAGAGGCTTTCGCCGTCTGGGCACCGGGGCACCTGTCACGCTCAGCATCTTAATTTGAGAATTCTGCATGTCGAATCATTCTCTCTGGCAAACCGGTCGCGGCGAATTTGCCAAACTCACTTTGACCAATACCAGCGGCGCCAGCGCGGATATTTATCGCTACGGCGCGCATTTGACCTCATGGAAAACCGCCAGCGGCAAGGAGTGGATGTTTCTCAGCGAGCAGGCGCAATTTGCGGCGGGCAAAGCGATTCGCGGCGGCGTGCCGGTGATATTTCCGCAATTCAGCGGTTTCGGCGCAGGACAGCGTCACGGCTTTGCCCGCAATTTCGAATGGCAATTGGAAAGCGAACCCGGCGAACAAAATGGTGAAAGCCGCTGCAAATTTATTCTTGACGCTAACGATAACACCGTCGCTATCTGGCCCCATCACTTCCGCGCCGAATTTATTCCGTCTCTCACGGCGCAGCAGCTCACCATGACGCTGGTAATTCACAACTTGGATTTAGCGCCTTTTACCTTTACCGCCGCGCTCCATACCTATTTTGCGGTAAGCAATATTCATAAAGTTGCGCTGCAGGGACTTTCTGGACAGAGCTATTGGGACAACAACGGTTCTGATTTTACGCACGATCGTTTTACACAAAACGATGATCAACTCACATTTCCCGATGCTATCGACCGCGTGTATTTTTCTTGTCAAAAGCCGCTGCAATTAATTGACGGCAATGACCGCTTGATGATTCAGGCTGATGGTTTTACCGAAGTCGTGGTTTGGAATCCGGGAGAGGAAGCTACCAAAAAACTCGACGATATGGCTGATAACGAATATCAAAAAATGCTCTGCATCGAAGCGGCACTTATTGATAAACCTGTTACCCTTTCGCCGGGAGAGGTTTGGCAGGGATCGCAAATATTAAAATCCGTTTAGCAAGAAAAATTAAATGTGAAGGATTGAGCATTTGATCCTTCACGCCCTGCTTCCATTCGTTACCTTGCAACTATCACAGACACAATCACAGTTACGTGAACCAGCCCACATAGCACCCTCCCGCCACCGTCTATAGACTTTAATTGTGCGTTAAGTCACCCTTGACCAGATGGGATACCCATACACTGGGCAGACAAGGTTCCGCCTATCCAAGGAGTGATTATGCATAAGCAAAAAATGGTTAAACCTCTATTGAAAGCCAGCTGGATTATCGGCGCACTGTTTTTAGTGGGCTGTGGTGGCTCTCAGAAGCAAGCGACACCGGAAGAAACCTATAGCGTATTCGATGGTGATGAAATTGTTTCCCTCAGCTCGAAGATCGTGCCTTGCAGCTATGTTGGCTTTAATCAGCAGGTGATTGTAAAAGGCTGTTATGCGGCCGAGGATAGCGAAACACGTTATAAAACTTATGCCGATATAGAAGGGCTTGATTTAAGCTGGGGCACCCAATACCTAGTACATCTGGAATATTGGAAATCCGCTAATGAAATTGCCGATGGCCCTCAGGTTATCACCAAAGTAAAAGAAATCGTCAGCCAACAAGAAGATCCTGCGGGCACCCAGTACGAGTATCACGCCGTCAAGGTTGCATTTGTATTTGACAGCAACCAACGATTTTTGAATCACACTTGGCAATGCGGCCTCAGCGAGGGATGCGACTGGATTATCAGTTCTGGAATATCCGCTATTGATCTGACTTTCGAAAAACAAGCTGACGGCGCCATGCTGCTGATAAAGGCAGAATCAGCACCAAGTGAGTGATAGCAAAAATCCAAGGGCTTGCCAGGATTTAGGCTGGCGAGTCCTCTTGGACTTCAGGCATAGCCCTGTGAAATACAATCACCGGCATTTGCATAAAAGAAGAAATTTTTAATTCTGTAAAACCCAACTTCTCAAGAACACGTATTGAGGATCTTTCGGACAAAATGGTCGTATTCATCTATTCGCGGATAAATTTCCCGCTCAAACGAATATCCGCGCTCGATACGCCCAACATAACCTCAAATTCCCCAGGCTCTACGCGCCAATCATCGGCATCCACATCCCAAAAAGCGAGATCACGTTGCGTGAGATTTATGGTAATTTCTTTGGACTCCCCCGGCTGAAGAAATACTTTTTGAAAGCCTTTTAATTCTTTCAGCGGTCGCGGCACGCTTGCTTGAACATCGTGTAAATAAAGTTGCACAACTTCGGCACCCGCTTTTTCGCCCGTGTTGCGCACCGTCACTTTTACGGGAATATCTGTGTTTTTGCTGTTCACTTTAGTGGGCAATTGCAGCTGTGATAATTCAAAGTTGGTGTAAGAGAGGCCGTGACCGAAAGGAAATAACGGCTGAATATTCTGCTGCTCAAACCAGCGATGACCGATAAACACGCTTTCCTTGTAAAGTGAATCCTGCGCGTTGTAATCGTTCAGCGCGATGGGCGCTGTGTCGGTGAGTTTTTTCGGTAAGGTGATGGGCATTTTTCCACCCGGATTGACCTTGCCGAATAACACATTGGCGTAGGCGTGGCCAGCTTCCATACCACCGTACCAACCCCACAGAATGCCATTGACTTGTTCGGCCCAAGGCATTTCCACCGCTGCCCCGGCAATTATCACCACGATGGTTTTAGCATTGGCTTTGGCAAGTTCAGCAATCACGCGATCCTGATTTCCCGGCAGCATCATATCAACGCGATCATCGCCTTCGCGGTCGTGATTGTGGTCAAGGCCGGCAAAATAAAGCACCGCGTCCGCATTTTTCGCAGCGGCGATATAGTCGCTGGCCGGGACAGCTTTCAATCCCGGTGCTTCCCAACCTAAGGTTGCGTTTTTATTACCGTCATACAGAAATTCGACGTCGTATTCCTGTGCGGAGGACAGCTCAATAGCCTGGCTGTGCACACGACCGCCGAGGTCTTTTGCGGAGAGCACTTCCTGGCCATCAATTTTAATCGTCGCGGCGCCCTCGCCCTGCACTTTAAGTATATGTTCGCCGCTGGCCAAAGGTTTGATTTTGGCTCGCAATGTCAGGTATTGCGTAGCGGAATTCGCGAGCGCTTCGATGCGCGAACTGGGCCATTCCTCCCGTTTTATTTCGTGTTGGCGCGCGGCGTCCGCGTGGTGTTGTACTTTCCATACGGGCGTGCCAGCACCGCCGTGGCGAGTGACAATAAAATCCGCCGGAATGGGTTGCACCAAATCACTGTCGGCGGCAATTAAATATTGAATTTCCACTTGATCGCCGAGAGCTGTACGCAAGCCTTGTAATGGCGTGATCTCATATTCGGATTTTACTTGCGATGAGCCGCCGCCGCGGCCGTGAGCGAGATTGGCATTGGGGCCCATCACCAGAATTTTGCGCAGTTGGTCTTTTTGCAGCGGCAATAATTGGTTTTGATTTTTCAGTAACACCACGCCTTGCTCGGCAATTTTTTGCGCGACGGCGCGGTGTTCGGCGGTATTGCGCGCGCCTGGCAGACGCTTCGGATCCATTTTGCCGACGCGCAGTTGCAAGCGCAGTACGCGGCGCACTTTGTCATCCAATACAGCTTCGGAGATTTCACCTTTTTGAATGGCTTCGCGCAGCGGCCGGGCGAAAAAATAATCCTCGTAATCGGCAACATGGGTGCCCATTTCCAGATCGAGTCCGTTAAGCGCCGCCTCGCGGGTGTTGATATCCACATGCCAATCCGTCAGCAGCACGCCATCGAAGCCCCATTCCCCTTTCAAAATATTTTTTACCAACAATTCGCTTTGATTGGCATTGGTGCCGTAAACGCGATTGTAAGAACCCATGACCGAATAAACGCCGCCCTCTTTCACCGCCGCCTCAAATGCGGGCAGATACACTTCGCGCAGGGCGCGTTCATCCGGGCGCGCATCCACGCTCCAGCGATTCAATTCCTGATTATTTAACGCGTAATGTTTGACGCAAGCGGCGACGTCCTGACGCTGAATGGCCTGAATTTCCGGCACCACCATACGGGCGGCGAGAAAGGGATCTTCGCCGAAATATTCAAAATTGCGACCGTAGAGGGGCAGGCGCGCCAGGTTGACGCCGGGACCGAGAATAATATCTTTATTGCGGTGGCGCGCCTCGCGGCCGAGCACCGTACCGTGCAGACTGGCCATCTTCGGATCCCAGCTCGCCGCCACCGCCGTCAGAGGCGGCAGATAAGTCGCAAAATCCGTATCCCAATTGGCCGAGTCCCAACTGTGGCGAGAGATTTCCTCGCGCACACCGTGGGGGCCGTCGCTGAGGGTCATTTCCGCAATACCCAAACGCGGCACACCCGCCACGCTGAATTTGCTGTTGGCGTGCACCAGAGAGATTTTTTCCTCCAACGTCAGCTTCGCCAATAAACGCTCAACCTCTTGCTCAATCCACTGAGGTGAACGCGGTGGTGTTGAGGATTTGCTGCGTGTGCCAGTGCAACCCGCAAACGACAAAATACTGAGGAGAGAAAAACACAAAAACCATAAGCGCGAAAGCGCGGGATGGTGACGATTCATAAGCCGGCCTGTTTGAGCGGGTCCTGGAAAATCCGGCTTCTTTATTTTTATAACAGCAAGATGGCGTAACAAGCTGTAAGGGCCGGAGCGGAAAGCTTGACGGTTCCCCCTCCATGGGTCAAGCGAGGGAGCGGCTATTTGGCTGCTGGCGGCTCGTTTTTATTGTTCAGATGTGCCTTGCAGAAAGACAGCGCTTGCCGCGACATAGGCGAAAAATGTTCTTTGAGTTTATCCAGACAGGAGACGAGGTCGCGGGCGCGCGCCTCGTGGATATCAAATAAAAAATTGTCGTGCAGGTCCGGGCGGTAGGCGCCAATGGCTTCGCAATAATTAGCCGCAACACGCAATAATTTTTCCACCGACGCTTTGAAATAGGTTTCCGGAACTTTAGGAAAAGGGAAAACGCCTTCAATATAATCGGCCAATTCGACTCTGCGAGTGGCGTCTGCGGTGGAAAATTCGCGCCGCAAAATATGCGTCAGCTCAATTTCGAATTGTTGCAGGCAGCGCAGGCGATCCTGACTGCGACTTTCCCTTACCGCATTAACCAATTCGCGCTTCTGCTGGCGCAAGCTGTAAATCAACAGAAGCAGAATTATCCAGAGCACCAACGGACCGAGAATACCGCCGAAAAAAGTGGCGAAATCCGACCAGTCCACCGGCGCGCCGAGCAGGTCAAGGGTGTTATCGGCGTAATAGAAATAGAGAAAGACCAACAGAAGGACAAGAAAAACTCCAACCACCGCTGCGATAACAAATTCCACGTGAAAAATCCTGTCTGTCTTGATCTTAACTGCGCTGCGCACAAATTGAGCGCTTGTCGCCAAAAGCAACGCAATATGCTGGAGGGGCGGGTAAATAACAAGCGTAACATTGACAGAATTGTTGAATATTTGACCACGCTCATGTGATTACCCTCACAAAGTTGATCTCCAAACAATCCTCTATCGCTGCGCATCACACTCCTATAAATAGCAATTAAATCGAACAGCCAAATTTGACAGACGCAACCGAGCGGCGTAGGGTCCGCCCGCATTTTATTTCCAGCAGGACAACTCTTATGAGCGATCTACCTCAGTGCCCCAATTGCCAATCTTCTTACACCTACGAGGATCGCGGACTGTTTATTTGTCCCGAATGTGGCCATGAATGGTCCGCCGGCGCGGTCGCAGCGGCGGAAGACGGCAAAGTGGTTAAAGACGCTCACGGCACTGTGCTGCAGGACGGCGACTCAGTCACCGTAATCAAAGATCTGAAAGTGAAAGGCTCTTCTCTGGTGGTGAAGGTGGGTACCAAGGTCAAGAATATCCGCCTGGTGGACGGCGACCATGACATCGATTGCAAGATCGACGGCATAGGCGCCATGAAGTTGAAAAGCGAGTTCGTTAAAAAGGTGTGATGCGCGCCCCTGGCGGGGCGGCTTTCACGGCGCGGACGGCGGCAACACTTCTTTTTCTGGTTCCTGTTTTTCTGATTGCTGCCTTTCCAGTTTCTGCGGGGTAAACCAATACCCCTGCACCCCCAGATTGCGCCACGCCCAGGGCAGCCAGCGCATCAGCGCAAAGGCCAGCCACAAGGCCCACAACAGCATGGCGACGCGATAGATCCAGAGCGGCAATGTGATGGCCCAGGCCAGGGGAATTTCGCCCTGGCTGTGGTCCTGATACCACTGCAGATAAGTGGCGCTGGAACCGTTGCCCGCCACCATCATTTCGGGGCGAGAGAGCAATGAAGCGGGAATGCTGGCGGCCAGGGCGCCCAGCACCACGATGGACAGGCCATAGAGCGCAATCTGGGTCAAATTGAACAGGTGATCCGCTGGCGGGTTCTGGCGCCGGCCGCGCACATACAATGCGACAAACCACACCGCGATGGCTGCCAAGACGTAGAGATTGAAGGTCGCCACCCCCAAGCTCAGCAGAATCCATTCATAAGCCTTCAAGGGAGTGGTGCCGCTGCGGGCAAGGCCCACGGCGAGCGCCAATACTACCAATAGCACTCCCCAAAACAGCAGCGCCGGCCCGATCGACGGGCCGCCAACGAGCAGCAGCCAGCGGTCCGCCGGCAGGTTCATCTGCAGGCGCAGATTGGTGGCTGGCATGCCGAGGTCGAGCGCAGGCGTCGCACTCTTTACCCCGCTGGCGTTGTCGCTCTGCCAATCCACCTGCAGCTGATGACTGCCGGGATTGACCGGAATTTTCAGCCGGTTCTGACTCTGGCTGATGGGCGTTTCACGACCGTCGATCAGCACTCGCTGCAACTGCGCACCCTCTGGCAGCTGCAGATCGTATTGCTCACCCTGGGTTGCGCGCATCTGCAACAGCAAGGAAACCGTGTTGGCGCGTTTGCCGATGTTCTGCGTCAGGTTCACAGAGTCGACACTCAACTGGCGGCCCTCCACCGCAGTGGGGCGAGTAATGGCCACAGTAACCGCCTCCCCCGGCCAGGGCTGCCAAGTGTTGACACTGCCCGCGACGGCGGGAATACCACCGACGGTGGCATGCCAGCTGGGCGATACATCCAGCGACCACACCTCCGCCCAGGGCTTGCCCTCAGCGGCTGCCAGCGTCATATCGGCAAACGGCTTGAGGGTGGATTCCCAGCTGAAAGCGTTCTGCCGCTCCCCCAGACGCACATCCATAGTGCCGTCGTTCACCTGCCCGCTGCTTGGCGCCTCACCCGGCAACAGCGGAATGGCGAGATTGACCACGCCTTCCGCCGGCGCAACGCGCTCCACCACGGTGGTGACTGTCCACTCCAGACCGACGCTGATGCGGCGGCTGACTGTCACATAAGGCGGTACCGGATCGGGCAACAGACGCTGCGCCTCCTCGCGGACGGACTGAGCCTGCTCACGTTGCAGCTGCAGCACCTGACTGAGCTGTTGCGCGTTGGGCGCGCCGCTGAGGCGCCAGTTGCGCAAGGTGTGGCGCACATTGTGGAGCGGCAGCTCAAAGGCGAGGGAAATCTGCTCGCGCCCGGCGGTGCTGCCCTGCAGTTCTATATCGTGGTGGCCGCGGGTCAGGCGCAGCCAAAGTCGCCCGTCGATACTCTTCAGCCAAGCCGCTGACCGGCCATCCACCGAGACACTTTGCGGATACCAGCCCGGCACCTGAGCAGGCAACGGAAAGGCGATATCCGACTCGGTGTGGACGCGCATTTTCAGGGTCAGGCGATTGTCATCATCGGCGAGGGACACTGCTTCTATAGCAGCGCACTCCGGTAGGCACTCCGGTGGTGCCACCAAGCGTGTTTCCAATGTTTTCAGCAGGTTGTTATCCACGACGACCTGCGCTTGTGCCGGCGGTGGCGCAGTCACTATGGTCATCAGCAGAAGTGCGGCGGTGGCGTTCGCCGACCATACCCGCAGCGGGGGCATAGGCACTCGCCCCTTCAAATGACGCACCAGCAATCCGGCGAGGAGCACCGGCAGCACAATCGCCAGGAGATAACCCAAGCGGTTCAACCAGGGCGGCACCAGGTACAGGCTGGCGTCGTCCTCGGACGTCACAGGGCCGCTCCAGGACAGATTGGCCTGATGCCAATTCCAGTCGGGCAGGCCCGGTCCCACCTGGATTTTCTGGCCGGGGTCGTAGGCTTTTTGCTGCATAGGAGGTGCGGAGACTTTGGTGGTTCTGGACCGCGACGCTTCATAGGCTGACGCGCGTAATCCTGTCACCACCACTTCCTCGACCGCCTGGCTCGCTTGCGGCACCGGCTGCATATCCATGTCGACGCCATTATCGAAACGGGCATCCTGCACCATCCAGCTCTTCTCCAGTTGTGGATACAACGCCTGGCGCGCCTGCTGTACGGCAAACGGCAGCAAAATCAATAACAGCGCCGCGAAACTCAGCCATAAATAGCGCTGCAGCCAAGTGACCCAGCGCCCCTTGGCAAAAGGCAATAGCGCATATACCACCGCGAAATTCAGCCAGATCACCACTGGCGAGCCGCCGCGTTGGAACACCAGCACCACGGTGGCGAAGGCAACGGCGCCAATGAGCGGGGTGGTTGCGCGCCCGAGGGCAACGGCAACGATCAGCACCAGAAATATCTCCCACAGGCTCCAATTGCCGATCCAACTGCCGTTAACCCGGTCAGCACCGCTGGCATGCAGCAATGACCATCCCGGCGGCAGGTGGAGACGGGTATTCACCTGATCGAAATTTGCCTGCCAGCCAGTGACGGGAAGCGAGGCATCACGCGCCAGCCGGCTTACCGCCAATAGCTGTAACTGCTGCGCGCGTATCTCGACGCCCCGCGGACTCTGCTCGTCCAAACGGGTCACTGAGAGCGGCTGCCCGGCCTGCTCGGCACGGCCCAATTCGTACACGGGCAGCACCTCCAGGCGCTGGCTGGCGGTAAAGGAGCCGTTGATGACATCCTTGACGGTGTAATAACCGCCGGTGAAATCCAGCCAGAGGTCTTTATTGAGGGTCAGTTGATTGCCCAGAGGATTGGGGTCTCCCCGGTGCAGCTCGCGCACCGTCAGGGTACTGCCGGGCTCGGCGAGATACGTCGGCAGGCTCTGCCATTCCCCCGGCAACTGGGTCTGACTTGGATCCATGCCTTGCAGTCCTTCCAATTGCACGGTGCGCAAGGCGGGATTGGCCTGGAATACCCAGACTTCCTGGGCCGGCCACAAATCGTTTGTCGGTTGATAGGCAAGGTTGGCCAAAGGCAGCGGACTGTGGGACAGCAGGCGGATCTCCCAGCGCCCCGGCTTCAACTGCACCCGCAGGCCGCCGTCCTTCTCCACGCGGGCGGGCAGCTCGCTGGTGAACTGGCGCGGCACAAATCCCGGCAGCAACAAAGGACCGGTCTGCACCTCGCGTTCCTTGCCGCTCACACTGAGCTGAACGCGGGTTTCCAATAACGCGGGGTTGGCATCTTCGAGACGGCGGAAAACTTTGATATCGAGGCTGTCGGCGCTGGGGCCGGCGGTCTCTTCGATCTGGCCGCGCAACCACAATTCACTAGCGCTGGCGCGGGTGGGATTGGCAACCGCGCTGCCATCAATACTGAGGGAAAGCAGGCCGCTGGCCTCCGGTATCGGCAGGGTACGCGGCAGCGCCTGCCAAGCCCAGACGCCGGTCAGCAGATGCTGTCCAGACGGCAAAAACACCTGGGGTTTGCCGTCGCGGCGGACCACCGCAACACCGTCGCCGCGATTGGCCACCCGCTCAGGCCAGAAGCCATCCGCCCCCGGCAGCACCACCCAGGCCTCGGCGAACGTTTCTACCGCCAGCTCAAACTGACCACCGGCGCGGCCCAATTGCAGATCCAAACGCCCCGGCCACACGCAGGTGCGCTGGGCCTGGTTGTACAAATGCGGACATTGAATATCCGGGTGCTCGTGCAACACCCACTCGCGCCAGTTGCGCAATTCCGGCGGTATCACCACCTCCGCCGCAACAATTGCAGACACCACGCTCCACCATCCGACCAACACCGCCAGACATTTCCGCATGTTCTCAACCCTTTGTTGTTTTTGGTTTCCTGTATTTGCTGCGTGTGAGCGTGGGTGCCCGCGAGGGGTGGAGGCTAAATTAAGCCAGCTCCACCCGTTTCCCCGTAGCACCGGACTGCAACACCGCCTGCACAATCCGAATATCCTTTAGCCCTTCACTGCCGGGCACCATCACATCGGTGTTATTGAGAATAGCCAACGCATCGTCGTCCATCTGCTTGGCCTGTTGATGCACGATTTTTTTATCGAGAGCTTTGCCGTCGCTGGTGCGGCCTTGCACACCGTTGTACGCCTGCATGGGCTGCAACTCGTACCAGCCTTTTTCACAATCCACTTTTAAATGGTTCATGCTGCGGGTAACGCTGGTGGCGCAGTGGGCGATGACACCGCCCGGAAATTCCAGATCAAAAATCGCGGTGGAATCCGTCTTGGTGAAAATTTCTGGATAGTCATTTTCGAAGCGACCGGTAACGGCTATGGGCTCCAAACCGGATGCATAACGCGCGGCATTAATCGGGTAAACGCCCATATCGTAAATCGCGCCGCCGCCTTTGCTTTGATCCATGCGCCAATCATCCTGCGGCGCGCCACGACCCGCGTAGCCCGCTTCCGCTTTTACAGTTTTGATTGCGCCGTACGGTTTGCTTTGGGCAAATTCGATCACGGTGCGAGTGTTGGGCTCATGCTGCAGACGGTAGCCGATGGAGAGTTTCACTTTATTTTTATTACACGCGTCGATAATCGCCTGACATTCCTCCACCGTCATGGCCATCGGCTTTTCACACCACACGTGTTTGCCTGCGTCGGCGGCAATCACCGAGAATTTTTTGTGGAGAAATGTTGGCGTCACCACGTACACCACATCGATCTCCGGGTTGTCGGCAATTTTCGCTAGCGTGTCGTAGGTGTAGACGTTTTTATCCTTAATCCCGTACTTCTTCTGCCACTCTGGAATTTTCTCCGGACTGCCGGTGACTATGCCGCGCAGCTCGCAGTGTTCCGTCAATTGTAGGCCGGGGGCGAGCAAATCGCGGCTGTAACCACCCAGGCCCAATAGGGCGACGCCCAGTTTCTTTTTCGGCTTCGCCGCCCAGGCGGGCAGTATCAGAGAGGATGCGGATGCTCCGGCCAGACCTTGAAGCAGACGACGGCGGGACAGATGGGTCATGGAATTTCTCCTATTGCTGAGGCAGGGGATGGCGGGACAAGCGGCAGAGCATATAACAGTCCGCGAGAACCGGACCACCGGGGATTTTGTAAACCGGTCGAGGCGAGATAGACCGCGGATGACGAGTTGAATTCTGAGGGGTGAAACAATAAAGGCCGACATGTGTCGGCCTTTGGATACGGGAGAAAATTAATTGCAGCCGATGCGGGTTTGGGAAACGGCGATGTTGTCGTACACGGAGGTGTTGGCGCCCTGCCCCTGCCAACCCAGTCGTATCAAACGGAAATTAACATCGTAAAACCCGCCGTGATCATCCAACCAGCGGCTGTCGTAGCCAGTGTTGCGATCATTGTCGATTGTCAGACCTTCAATCAGGCGGTCGTTGAACCAAAGCTGCATCAGATCGTTTGTGTTGTCGTAGAAAATCTCCACGCAGCTAAGTTGCCCAGGAGTTAATTGAAATGAAGTATTCGCCTCATTGGGGTTATATAAATTCGGTGACACCGTATCTTTTACAGACGCATGATTCCACATGAGTTTATTGTCATTGTGGAAGCGCAAACGAACTGAGCTGTCATCGATATTGGAATTCGCATCTTCCAGTAAGACGAAGAAATTGACGGCACCCTGAGCAGCCTGGGCATGCTTAACATAGAACCGGACATAGGCGCTTTGAAGTCCGGCAACCGCATTTATATCCAGCAAAGCCGGATCGTCATAACTACCAGTAGCTGCTACTTCGATCGCCTTACTGCCGCCAACGCCTCCTGACACGTAACGGTAACTGCCGGTTTTAGCATTGTTCTGGAAGGTGAGTCCCGCCGGTAATTCCCCAGCGACCGTATTTTCAAAATCCTGACAATACAAAACCCCACCACCGCAATTGCCAACCACACCCGAGCTGCTCGAGCTGGAAGACGAACTACTGGAACTCGAACTGGAGGAAGAGCTGCTGGAACTGCTTGAGCTGGATGACGAAGATGAAGAGGATGAAGACGAACTGCTTGATGAGCTACTACTGGACGAGCTGGAACTGCCCGTACCGGAAGAGCTGGTACCGCCGCAGGCTGTGAGCAGCAATGCCAGGCTCAAAAAAATAAGAGGTTGTTTCATGATGGCCACCGTTTTTTTCGTTTATGCGGTGCCCCCAATTGGGCGCGCTGGAGTGGCGATCTTATAGTAGTGATGACTGCCGCGTCCGCGCGGCGGATCAACATTTTGTGAACCTCAGCGCATCTCCCGGCGCGCGGCGGCGTTGCCGAGGTCTTTCACCCGCTGGGCAATGGGCGGCATTTCCTCGCGGTCGATGCGCACATCCAGCAGCACCGGCCCGCGCAATTGCTGGAATGTATTGAAATCCATCTCCTCAATCTGCGCGGCGGAGTGCACCACTATGCCGGGCACGCCGATGGACTGGGCCTGCATGGCGTAATTCACCCGGTTCAACTCCCAGCCAATCGGCTCGGCACCGGCGATGCGCTGGCCGTGCATCACCATCCCCAGGGCAGCGTCGTTGAGCACGATAAACACCACCGGCAGACGCTGCTGCGCGGCGACGCTGATCTCCTGCGCGCTCATTAGATAGGCGCCATCGCCTACCAAACACACTGTCAACACATCGGGATTGGCTTTGGCCGAACCTATGGCCGCCGCCAGTCCCCAACCCATGGCGCCAAAGCCGGTGCCGATGCGCACCAGACCGCGATACTCGGTATTGACGAAATAATGCGTAGCCCAAGCCCAGGCATTCCCTGCGTCCAGATACATACGGGTATCCGGCGGCAACACGCGATTGAGCGCGGCCATCAGGCGCTGAGGTTTGACCGGGGCGGAGGTATCGCGGCAGCGCCCTCCGGCATCCAGTGTCGCGCGGGTGCCCAGGCAGTTCACCGGCACCTCGCGCTCGACGCAACACTGCCAACGCTTGCCGCCCGCCAGAGCATCGCTGACCAGCGAGTTGAGCTTGCTGAACACCAGATCGGGATCGCTGCACACGTGGTGATTAGCCATGGGTGAGCGGGTGAAGTGCTCGGCGTTTTGATCGATGTGCACCAGGCGGGTGTTGAGCAGGTGCGCATCCCAACCGCCTGTGGCCAGTTCGGTCAGGGCGCTGCCCACGGCGAGAATCAGATCCGGCCGGCCCTCGCTGAACACGGCGCGGGCGGAACTATGACCGGCGAAGCCGTAGACCCCGCGATAAAGCGGATGGCGCTCGTCTACCCAGTATTTGCCGGTGGGTCCCACCACAAACGGCGCATTCACCTTTTCGCAAAATGCCACCACCTGTTCTGCAGCAGGGCCGATTTCGCCGTCGATAAATACCGCAAGAGTATCCACCTTGAAGACCTTGCGCCAAAGCACCTCAATGGCACGGTCATCGGCGATCTTGAAGTCGTGGGCGAATAGATCGGCGTGGATTCGCTGCGGCGGTGCACTGGTGAAACTCAGCACGTCCGAAGGAATGCTCAGATGAGCGGGGGCATGGGGGCTGCGATGAGCGGCCATAATCGCCGAGATCAACTTGCCCTCCAGCTGTTCGGCGTGGGACACCAGCGAGGAAAACACGGTGCAGTGACGCATCATGGCCACTGTATCTATGGCAGTGCAGCTGCTCTCCTGCAGGGCGCGGCGGCCGAATTTCGGTAATGCGGTCTGAGCGGTGATCACCAACATGGGCACGTGGTCGGCCATGGCGGAACTCACCCCGGTGATCAAATTGGTGGCCCCCGGGCCGGTGGTGGAGCAGACCACTCCCATACGGCCGGTTTCGCGGTAGTAACCGTCGGCCATAAAGGCGGCGCCGCACTCGTGGCGTGCCACCACCAATTGCGGCCCGCCGGCCCTGCCACTTCTGGCCAGGGCGTCAAAGAGTGGCTCTATAGCGCCGCCGGGGACACCGAAGACCCACTCGATACCAAGTTGCGCGAGATAATCGACGACTAGGTCGGCAAAGGTTGTTTTTTGCGTAGTACGTAAAATGGGAACAAGACTGCTATCCAACATAAAATCACCAAAAAAAGTAAGCACATACCTCTGCCGCACGGCATAGGGATCGCGTTAATCGTTCCGGGGAACGAATCGGGAGTGGGGTTACAGCGAACGCGGCAGGGCGCGTGGCGCTACCCCGTCGTATTGAACGTCCGTGCAGGTTTGCGGCAGGAAAGCCTGGGCGGGCTGGTCGTGCAGGTCTACATAACAAGCCAGCACGCCGCTGAGAACATCGGCAGTGCGGATACGGTAGACCTCCGTGGCGGAAAATCCCTGGTCCATCAGGAATGCGCAGGCATAAGCCGCCGCATTCATATCAGCCTGGTGGTGCACCCGCAGATGCTCCGCCAGACCTTCAACAAAATTCACATAGGGGCCCGGTGCAAAACCGAGCTCGGCGCTGAAGCGCCGCATGGGTTCCAGGCGCTCATCGGCGACTTTTACGGGCCGGGCAAAGCCGGGGATATTGGGCACACCCTGCCGCTGAGGAAAGCGCGCCACCAGATCGGCGAAACTCGTTCCGGCGGCGTAGTCCCCCTGCAGTTCGGTGAGCAATTGCACCGTCACATACTGCACCTTACTGCCGTAGGCGCGGGAGTCGGCGGCGAGGATTCCGGCAGCGGCGGCTGCGACCGGCGAAGTTTGGCCATTGCCGGCCAGTGCACCGATTTGATTGCACCAGATGCGCTGATCGGGGTAGCTGGTGAAAAACACGGTTTTCTCCAGCCAGGCCGCCAACGGCTTGCTGATTATTTGCCCGGTAATATTGAAAACGGCCAGCTGGGTGACGCTGAGCTCCTGCAGCAGCTCGCCCAAAAGCCAGCGACCGCGGACGCGTACGTCGTGCCCGCCCTGCCACTTGCCGATGTGGGTACAGATATGTCGGTGGCGCGCGTCCCAGAAAGCGGTGTCAGTCGCAGTCATACTGATCGTCCCGCAATAAGGCATTGCTGCTGATGGGTTTATGCGTCTGCTCCATACCGTGTGCCATCACCGCCGGGGCTATAGCGAGCTGAAACAGGCCCAGACACTTACGTGCATCAAGCCCCAGCGCCGAGCCAACGGCGGCGATCAGCCCCGGCAGCAACCAGCCTTGATTGTGCTTTTGTAGCACCTCACAAAATCTCCGACACCAACTCAGCACCGGATGCTCCGGCATAACCCCGATGAGATCCTCCGCCAGCTGCTGCCAGAGCGGTTCAACGCTGCCGTAGCTGCTACCGAAACCCGGTATGGACCGCCCGTCGGCCAGATACTGGGCCGCTAGCTCAGCGGCGTTCTTCTGTGAATGGTCGTTGATGAATGCCCAGGCACTCTCCACTTCCAAAGCGCCGCCGCGCAGACCTGACCCGGTCAAAAGTCCCAGCGATAACAGATGTTCAGGACCGGTTTTGCTCACCCCTGCCAGCATGGCTGCACGCACCGCCGGGTGGCGTGGGCCGGGGTCGAGCACGCCGATCAGCAATATTTCCAGCAGTCGCCGCTGGGGTTGGGTCGGCAGCTCCCCGGTAAGCAACAACAGCAGGCCATCGCAGTAATGGCAGTTGCGCCAGAGATCAACGACGTCATAGCCGGAAATGTAGCGTCGCTCCGCCACGTACGGGTTGTCCGCCAGCGGCTGCTCCAGGCAAATGGTTGTGGCGAAATCAGGCTTGGCGGCCTCAGTTGGCGAAGACATAAGTCACATCCACCAGCCACTGCCGCCCCGCCAGGGGATAATCATCTGGAATGAAGCCGTTGCTGGGTTCGCGCGCATCCGCGTCAGTCAGGTTTTTGATGGCAAAACCGACGTTGAAGGACTGCCAGCGCGCTTCCAGACGAGTATCCAGCCAGAGGTAATCGTCTATGTCCGGGCGCGCATCACCCGACGCCCGCTCCCGCTCCGCCACCCATTTGGCTCCGGTGTACCAGTGGAGCTTGGAAAAACGCCAGTGCACGGCAAGGTTGGCCATGCGCTGGGGCACTGCGGACATATCCACATCCTTCTGCGCCGTCTCGTCCAGTATGGAGTAATTGAATTCCAGGCTCAGACGCCGGCCCGAGCGCCAGCTCAGCTGATATTCCAGGCCGCGCATTTCCAGTTGTCCGGTGTTCTGCGCGATCTGCACCCCCTGCGCCGGCACAAAGGCGATGATGTCCTTGGCTTCATAACGGAACAGATTGAGTTCCATATGCAAGGATTCGCTGAACAGGTAATTCAATGCGAGACCGCCATCCAGCGTGTTGATGGTTTCGGACTCCAGATTCGGGTTGCCCATACCCGCCGGGTTGTTCTGCGCATACAGATCGACAAATGACGGTGCGCGGAAGGCGGTGCCGAGAAACAGTTTGGAGGTCAGGCGAGGCGTAGCCTGCCATGACAGACCGAGGCGCGGATTGAACGTGGAGCCGAAGTCGCTGTAATGGTCGTACCGCACACCTAAAGTGCCTTGTACCGTGTCGCTGATACGCCACTGGTCCTGCACTGCCAGGTAATAGGTATCGCGCTGCTTGTTGGGCAGATAGACGTAGGGTGTATCCGTGACATCCACCAGGGTGCCGTCAACCACGGTCGCATTCGGATCCAACACACCGGGACCAAAGTTCTTCTGCTCGAACACATCAGTCTCGACATGCTCGTAGCCCACCGCCCAACGCACCCGATGGTTTTCCGCGATATCGAAGATATGATCCAACTGCAGCGACATGGACTGGTCGTCATTGCCGGGCACACCGATCATGCCCTCGGAAAAGGTCACCTCACGCACCGGCGCGGCGAAATTCACATTGCCATCCTCCCCGATCGGCACACGGGCGCCGGCGGGAAATATTTTCGACCAGAGGCGCGAATTCACTCTGTGCCAGGCGGCGGTGAAGTTCATCTCGCCGGTCACGTGGGCGGACAAATCGTAGATCGCCGCAAGCGATTGGGACTGCTGGCGGAAGCTGCCTTCCGGGTCCAATGCCTGGGCCACCCCCGCGCCATTGCCGGATTCGCGGTTGCTCCAGTTCATGTAGCGCAGATCCAGATTGCGGTACTGCCACATCACCCGCGCGCTGTAAATTTCGTGGCGGTCTTCCATGGGGCCAGGCGCCCGCGAGGCGGAGGTGTTGGAAACCAGATCCAAACCGGTCTGCAGATCCGCCCCCACCAATCGGTCGCGATCGCCCTCCCCGGTCTGCGCGCCAAAAGCGAACTGCAATACGCTCTCACCTATATCCGCGCGATGGCTCCACTCCAGTTGACGGGTGTCGAAATCACCTGCTCGACCAGTGATTTTGGTCGGCATTTCCCCGGGTTTATGGCTAACCAGATTGATAATGCCGCCTACCGCGTCCGCGCCGTAAATGGCGGAGCCGGGACTGCGAATGACTTCGATACGTTTAAAAGCGTTTAGGGGTATGCGCTGGCCCCAGAGGGTTCCGCCATCGCGGATATGCCGGAATGGCAGACCATCGATCAGGATAAGAATCTGCTGGCCGAAGGTGCCGGAGAGGCCGCGCACCACCGGACGGTTGTTGCTGAATGCGGTCTGCGCCTTGGTGACATGGAAGCCGGGCACATGCTGCAGAGCCTCGAACAGGCGGGTCGCGCCCATGGCTTCCCACTCTTCCGCGTTGATCACTGTGACCGACGCCGGTGCTTCTTCAACGTTCTGCTCAAATCCAGAAGCGGCGGTTACCACGCGAACATTTAACAGGTCATTTAAACCCAGTGTAAATAACGAGCTGTTATTTTTATCAGGACTTGAGCTAAGACTACTTTGACCAAGAGCAATACCGGGAATGAACAACAGCAGGCCGTAAGCCAACTCTTTAACGTTCATTACTTTGCCTTATGTGATTGAGCGAGCGAACCACCGGTTGTTAACCAGATATGAATAAGCGCCAAAAACTGCAGTGACGATGTTTTTTGAGTATAGACAAGAATAAGAATGCAAGTGACGAAAGGGGAAATAAATGCGCCGCCCCAACGGAGCGGCCAATTTTTCGATTAATGTGTTAGCGGATGCTAATACGGCAGGAAATCGAAGGAATAATTTAACGTAGTCTGCAATACGTCGGAGGGGCCAAAATTGATGCCGCGCACCGCTGCAAGCAGTTTGCGCTCCAGATCCGCATCATTTAATTCGCTGGTTACGATTTGCGCATTGGAAACAGCGCCGTTGGGCTCAATGACCAACTTAAATACCACTTTGCCCTGCAAAGTCGGGTTTTCCCGCAGAGCGCGATTATAGATACCAAAAATACGCCCCTTGGCTTCTTCCATTTTCTGGCGAATGGCTTGATCGCCGCGATAGGCTTTTTCCCGCGTTTGCTGCTGGCGATTGTCAGCGGCCGCCGCAGAGACTTCTTCGAGCTTGCTTTCCACCACGGTGGTTTCGCGACCGGAGAGCGCGACCCCGCCGGTATCGCGACTCAGCGCTGCTGTGTTAACGCCGCCGCTGGTTTTGGTCGCGGCTTTGCCAATCAGATTGCGATCCACCGTTTCAGCGGCGCCGGCGGACTTCAAACTGGCCGCCGGTTTCTTCACATCGGCAATATCCAGCGCATCGCGCATATCGGCGAGTGTATCCATCTGCGCCAACACACCGCTCTGTTTCGCCTGCTCAATCGCCTTCTGCAATTTCACCGGTTCGGGCTCCGGCTTTTTCGGTTCAACCGGTTTGGGTTCCGGTTTTTTCTCCTCCGGTTTCGGCTCGGGCTTTTTCTCCTCCGGCTTTTTTTCTTCCGGCGGCGGAGGTGGTGGCGGTGGTTTCGGCAATTCCTTTTTCTCCAGCACTACCCGCGCCAGTTGCGGTGGCAGTTTTTCCAATTCCTCGCGTTTGGGTTCCGGTAACGGAATCAACGGAATGGCGATGCTCAACAGCAACAGCGGGACAAACAGAATTCCGAGCACTCGCCAAAAGCGCTTGTCCTCTTCTTGCGAGCTGGCCCAGGGAAGTTCCAGGTTGGGCGTTACGACAACAACGGCCATATCAACCTCCTTGCGCCGGCGCTGCTGGCATCGCATTCCCATCGCTGGGAATCTGGCTGACCGCCAGGGAAATATTGCGATATTCCGACTTGGCGCAGGTGGTCATAATTTTTTTCAGCAGCGTATAAGACAGCGCGGCATCACCCATAATGGTGACATCGCGACCTTTCTGCCGCTCCTCGTCGGAAGCATAGGGTTTGCGCGCCGCGAGGTAATCCAATTCCTGCTTCAGTGCCGCTATCTCTTCTTCAGCACTCGCCGTTACCGATTTGATTGTCGCAATGACGCGACCATTGATGATGATGTCCTCATTGCTCACCATTACGATCAAATTATCCTGTGGTTGTTTATCCGCAACCGACTCCGGCAATTTGATGCTTTTATTGTTCTGCAATACTTCCACATCCGAAGAATTCACCAGCAGAAAAAACACCAGGATGGTGAAAATATCCATCAGCGAAACCAGGTTCAGTTTCGGCTGGGATTTGCTGCGTCGGTGGTGACGCGCCATGCGGCGCGCGTGCATGGATTGCTTCATGGCGTACCTCCGGTGTTCACCGGCGCATCGCCCAGGGAAATCTCTGGAAATAATTCCGCATCCACCACCGAGGCCGCCACCACCGCTTTAAACGAACGCACCGTATCCATCGCGGAGATGAGCGTCTGATAATCGGTGTCGGGCTGAGAGAGAATAAAAATATCGCGTTTTTCGATGTTCTTTTCCTTTAGCAGGCGTTTAACCTCCTGCAGCACATCGGAAAGCAATTTGTAATCGTATTCGCCATCTTTTTGCGGCACCGTTTTGAGCGGCGCGCCGGCGGGATAATTCACCACAAAACGGTCCGGTAAAATCACCAGCTCAAGCATTTGATTTTCCGGCTGATCATCCGCTGGCGAGGACTCCGTCGACAGATCCGGCAATTTCAAATCCAGCACGGTGATATGGGAGAACACCATGCTCATCAACAGCACGGGTACCAGGATAATCATCAAATTCATGAATGAAGTGATCTCCAGATCCGCTTCTTCACGATTGCGTTTTCTGATTCGCATGTAAAACCGCTCAGCGGAAGATCAGGGAGTTTTCGGCCGGGCGGCTGTAGTGGCTGCCGGAGCGGGATCGGTCGCACGGGTCTTCGCGCTGAACGCGTCGCTGTTGGACATGATGTTCAAGGTTTTCACCCCGGCCATTTCCAGGCTGTCGACGATTTCTGCGGTTTTATTTTGAATCGCGGTGTGCAACAACAGCAGCGGAATGGCCGCCATCAAACCAAAGGCGGTGGTGTTCATTGCCACAGAAATACTTTGCGACAGCAGCGCGGCTTTTTCGGAAGGGTCGGCATTGGCAACAGCGGTGAAGGCAGCGATCAAGCCCATAATGGTGCCCAGCAGACCGAGCAGTGTGGCGATATTGGCAAGCGTGGCGATATAGGCAGTACGTTTTTCCAAACGCGGTACCGCTTCCATTACGCCTTCTTCCATCGCGTATTCAATTTCATCGCGGCGTGGCGTGTGCTGCATACGGGCGATACCCGCAGCGATGATCCGACTGATAGGCGCAGAGGACGAGCGTCCGAGATCGATAATGGCCGGGTAGTCGCGCTTTTTTAGCAGCGGCAAAATGCGGTCGAAGGCGCGCCGGTTGGATGCTTTGGCAGAGGTCAAAAATACCCAGCGTTCGATTGCAACCGCCAGCCCCACCACCAATACCAGGGCAATGGGGTACATGAACGGGCCACCTTCCTGAAAAAATCGCACAGCTGCATCGAACATAGTGACTTAACCTCCAAAAATCTTTACGGCAATAATGATTGAATTGTTATGTATGAGCGGGCCATAGGGCGCACCGGCCAGCTCTCCTTATTTGTTAGCTGGAGCCAACTGCTCCAGATATTGCAATTCCCGCACGTGTTCGGGGCGCTCTATATGCGAAAAGATATCGCGATGCAATTTGGTGGTGAGCGGTTGAGTAAGGATAGTGTCGTCCTGTGCCGGCTGCCAGGGCACTATGTACAGCACCTTGGGTTGCTCCTGATTTCCGGTAACTGTATCACTCAACACCACTACACCTTCGTTCTGGGCAAACGCCTGCGCCGCGGTGGCGATCAACAAAAAAAAGGGAATGAATGTGCGCATTGGCTACTTCCTCATCAGCCGGCGGCGAGGCGCCGCTTGAGATCGATGATCCAGCCTTCCACTTCTTTATTGGGTTCGGCGGACAGTTTCAATACCATCTCATAGTGCGTCAGTGCCGCATCGAACTTACCCATATAAAGGTCGTAAAGAATGCCGAGATTGCGGTGCGCCGCCGTATTGTGCGGCCACACCTCGAGTGCTTTCTGATAGGTCTGCTCCGCATCGGCAAACCGCCCTTGCTCGCGTAGAAACAGGCCGTACTGCACGTAGGCATCATCGTTGAGCGGATTTACCGTCAACGCCTGCTTGAAATGATTTTCCGCTTCAGCGGGTTTTTCCTGCCGCCAATACACAATGGCGAGATTCACCAGCGGGCCTGAGAGCTGCGGATTTTTTTGGCTGAGATCGAGTAACTGCTGTTCCGCGGTTTTCCAGTCTTCACTCTGCATCGCCACTAGCGCATTGCGAAAGGCGGTCTCGGCAGCGGGCGGAACTTTCACCGGTTGCGCCAGATAAGGATTGGGAATCAACTCAATCGGTGCGATCTTTTCGCCGGCAGCGGCAACTTCTGCTTCTGTCGGTGCTTTGGTGCGCGCCGGCTTTTTTCCGCCGGATGACGCACAGCCTCCCAGGGCCAACAAAATGCCCAGCAGCAGCGCAGTCAACCAACTGCGCATCTCAATGCAGACCATTGCTCACCTCGTTGCTCTGTTCCCTTTTGCCATAACGCGCCGGCATGATCTTGGCGAGTTCGACAAAACTTTGCTTGACCCACTTGTCGTACAAGCCTTCCCAGGAGCGCTCGGCAGTGGCGGCGAGCAGTTCCACCGATTTTTCCTCGAAGGGTTCAGCCTGTTCTTCCAGCAGAATTTCGTATTGCTCCAGAGCTAACTCGTCCAGCCCTTTGGGTCGTTCGGAATTCATCAGGTCGCGGCTGAGCTGGGAATAGACATTGCCGATGCGGTAGTTGGCCTCGGTGACAAATTCAGCGACGCCGTAATCCAGCACTTTTTTGTAGGCGCTGAGGGTTTCATCCAAGGCTTTTTTCTTGGCCGCCAAACTGTTTTTGATTGGCAGTGTGAGTTTGATGCGCTCGAAACGGTTGAACGCTTCCCCGGCAAATTGCGCGCTGGAGTAGGCGGCAAGATAGCGCGAGCGGTCGCTGCGATCGCCGCCCGCTTTGGCGTCGGCATCGATCAACTGATTCAGCCAATTGCGCCGCGCTTTGTCGTCGCCCTGCTTTTCCGCAATTTGCAGCAATTGGTAACGCGCTTCCGTGGCGGCTGCAAAGGGCCTGGGATAGGCTTTCACATAGTCGGCATAACGCGCAGCCGCGTCATTCAAGCGCCCGGATTTTTGATAAAGCTCTGCAGAAAGATACAGCGACTGGCGGCGCGCATCGGGATCCGCATCGTTTTTCGCCATGATCGCCAGAGCGGCGGCCGCTTTATCCCATTGCTCGGTTTCCTGATAAATCAGCGCCAGCTTGGGCGCCAAAGTGCCGGTTAAGGAATGCTTGGGGAAACGCTGCTGGAAATCGATAAACACCTGCTCGGCGCCGGACCAGTCCTGCAGCTCCATCAAATAATTGCCCGCATCGTATTGCGCCCGCGCGGCTATGTCGCTGCCGGGAGCAGCGGCGTCCACCAGCAGCAACTGCGCCACGGCGCCGCGCAGATCGCCAGCGGCCACTTTCTGCTCCGCCGCTCTGAACATGCTCGCAGCGATCCGATCAATTACGCCGGCGCGCTCTGGATCGCGGGCATCCATCAATGCCAACGCAGCGCGATAGGAATTTTCCGAACTGGCGTAGTCCGCCGCATCAAACTGGCTGTGGGCGAGAATCAGCCACGCCGTGCGGCGCAGCTGCGGCTCCGGTGGCGGCTGCCACTCGGTGATGCGTTTGGCGATGGCCACCGCCTGCGTCTGATCGCCTCCGGCAAACACCTCTTGCGCCGCCTGAGTCAACACCACGACAGCGCGCGGGTCATGAGGATAGTAGTCGGCAAAGCTGATCGCGCTGCGGATCTTGTGCTCGCGCAATGCCAGACGGCGGGTGTCGTCCGGCGCCTGCTCCGCCTGAGTCTGCAGGGCGAGAATGGCCGCGTAACCCGCCTTGGCGCCGCGCTCCTGATCCAGTTGTTCATAGGCGACAGTTTCATAAGCCTGCACTGCGCGATCAAGGCGCCCGGCTTCAAAAAATGCTTCGCCCATCAGATAGGTGATTTCCGCAGTGCGCGGACTGCCGGGAACGGTGCGCAGATACTGGTCGTAATATTCCGCCGCGCGCAGGAATTGCGGCTCCGCTGGCGCCGGCGCTTGTTTAGGTTTATTGCGCGCCTGCTGATATGCCCGCTGCGCCGCGAGCAGCGCCTGACCTTCGGCGTGATAGAAGCTGGACAGCTCGTCGAGAAAACTTTCCAAACGCGGCTGCAAGCCCTGGCGCTGTTCCGGTGTGCGCGCCGCCCAGAAGGCGCTGTCGACGCCGTACTGCTGCACAAAGGACTCTTTCGCCGGCAGTATCTGCTCCGGGAAACCGCCCTCTTTGTAGACCTCGATGCGCCGCACGGCGAACTCGGGGCCGTACTCGGATTCGGGGAAGATTTCAATGTATTCGCTGAGCGTATCGGCGGCGTCTTTAAAGCGCTTCTTCTCCAGATAGAGACTGCCGAGGCTCTGGTACAGGCGGTGCTGATACGGGCGCGGGCCTTTTTGCGCAAGCAGTTCGGCAACAGCGGGAGGACCGTCCAAGTAGGTAAAGGTGATGCCCATTACCCGCAAAGTGTCGTCCATCAGACTGCGCTGAGCGTTGCTGAGCTCCGCTTCCGTACGATTTTCATGGAGCAGATCCAGCACCTCGACAAACGTATCGAGACCGGTGCGGAAGTCACTCGCCTTGAATTGCGACCAGCCGAGCATATAGAGCGCGTTGAGGTAAAACGGTGTCTCGCGACCGACCGCCACCACTTGCTGATACAGCTCCTGCGCTTCACGGTAGCGACCGCGACTGAAGGCCTGTTCAGCGCGGCGGAAATCCGCTTCGGCGGCATAAGGGGATTCCGGGTGGAGTTGAACCAGACGGGCCAGAGCCGCGTCGGATTCGGCCATACGCCCGTCCAGCGCATAGGCTTTGGAGAGACGGTACAACAGGCGCTCGTCGGTGGCTTTATCCGCTTGGGTTTCTTCCAGAGTGAGCAATTGATCGTACAAGGCAATGGCGTCGCGGAAATGTTCTTCTTGTTCCGCCTCGGTCAGCTGGCGGTTCTCACTGCGCGCCATTTCGATATCGGCGAGACGCACTTGGATGCGGTGGCGCAACTCCGGCGCGGCCGCTACATCCAGCGCTGCGCGATAGCTTTCCTCGATCTGATCCAACGTCGCCGGCGCCACCGGCTCCGCTGCGGGAGGCAATTGCGCAGGCGGCAGATCCGCCAGCGTCGGGCCATAGGGGCGCCGGTCGCCGCCCCACCAGGAGCAGGCGGACACCAGCACCAAGACGGCGAGAGGCATAAAGCGTGTCCACATTTTATGCATCAGCCGCCCTCCGTCGCTGTAGGTGCCGGCGGGGTGCGGGCGGGCTCGCTCACCGTCTGATCCAGCAAGCGGGCGATGGACAGACGCGATTGCGCCAGATAGTGCTCCAGGCGCACTTGCTGTTGCTCCAACACCAATAACACTTTGCCGCGCAGTGCGTCTTGAGACAGTTCGATAGCGCGGTCGATATCCGTGCTTTGTACCAGCAACTGTTCGGCAGAAGCGGCGATACGCTGGCGGTAGGGTTGCAGGTCGAAACCTTTATCGAGGATGGTCTGAATACGTCCCTGGGTGGCGCGGGCGGCGGCGAGCTCGCGGTCCAATCCGGCCAGCTCGGTCTCCGCGCGCCAGAGGCGTTCCTCATACATTTCCATGGCGCGCCACGTCATCAAGCCCTTTTGTCGGCGCAGGGACTCCTGCAGCGTTTCCAATTCTTCCGCGGGCATCACTTCCACCCCGAGATCCCAGGTGCCGCGTTGCAGGGTGGCGATATTTTTTTCCGCACGCACTATGCGCTCCAGGCGCGCCGCATCGGTTTCGTCCACCAAGCCGAGAAAATCCTGCTGACTGCGCAGACGCGCCACTTCCGCAGCGGCGCTATAGCGTTGCCCTTCCAGAGCGGTGATTTTGTTCTCCAGACCCTCCCGCGCCAAAGTGTCCAGCTCACGCGCCCGGTTGGCCTCGCGCTCGTCGAGCATGGCGGAATAGAAATCCAGTTTGCTCTGCCATTCGCGGAATTGATTCTGAATCGCCAGCAGATCGCGCAGCTCGCGCACCAGACCGAGAAAGTCCTCCCGCGCGAACAAGGTGATCAGATAGGTGAGCTGCGGCGAGAGCTGTTGCTGCTGGGCGTGATCGAGCCAGTTGATGTCGGTGCTGCGATCAATGTTCAACGCCTCGCGAATGGCGTAGCCCTGCACTTGGCCGATGACTTGGCGGAGCTGGGCGATTTCGGCCAAGTAACCGGCCTCGGCATTGCGGAATTCCTGCAGCGCCTGATTTTTGTAGCCCATCTTTTCATAGGCATAGGGAATCGCGACCAGCACTTCCTGGGTGTACTCGTCCACCAGGGAGCGGCGAGCGAGCTGTTGCCAGGGGCGCAGCGCCAACTCGTAATCCCCCTGTTCCACCGCCGCCCAGCCGTAACCGAGCAACGCGCGATTCGACAACGGACTGTCCAGGCGCACCTGGGAAAAATGGCCGATGGCCTCGGCGTATTGTTTGTCCAACAGAGCGGCATAACCCGCTGCGGTCATGGCTTTGTCGTAAAGGCCGAGATATTCCGGGGTGAGCTGCGGCAGCTTCTGTAGCTGCTGGAAATAGGGGATCGCCGTGCTGAATTCGCCTTCGCGGCTGTAAGCCGCGCCGAGATTGAAGTGCATATAAGGTGCGAGGGGCGACTTCGCGTTAGCGCGCAGGATACCGGCAGCCTCATCCATGCGATTGCGCTGCACCGCCAGATTGAAACGCAGACCCGCCGCCTGGGGCGCCAGCTCCGCGTGAGGTTTGGCGCTGATCTTCGTCAGGGCTTCTTCCGCGGCCACCCAGTCGCCGCGCAGATAGCGCATCTGCGCCAGATAAAACCAAGCTGAATCGCGGGTGCGCTGAGGACGGTTGGCGTCGAGCAGGCGTTCAAAAATTTCGCTGGCATGGCGCTCCATGCCGTAGGCCATGCTGAAACCGCCGGCCATGATTTCCGGGTTGTCGCCGTGACCCTGGATGCCGCCTTTCTTCTGCGCCACCATCAGCTCGGTCATGGCTTCAAGATTGTGGTTTTGGTAGTAGTTGTACAGTGCTACGCCGTAGCGCAGGTCCGCCACCGTGCTCAGCGGCTTTTCCTTCGCCAACACCGGCAGCGCCAGCAGGGACAGCAGCAGGGCGCTCGCAGATGAGGTCAACCGGCCAGGGCGCAGCACGCTCATGGGCCTCCTACTGCAACTGCCATTCTTTGAATTCGAATTCCGGCTCCATACTGGCCGTGGAGTCTTTGATGCGCATCTCCAGCATGGTGGGATTCTGGTCCTTCTTGAGGGTGTAGGTAGCGGCGCGTTTGTATTCGCGCTGCTGTGGGCCGTAGCCGTGCACGAAGGCGGTGATTTCGTGTTTACCGGTTTTCAGGTTGCCCAAATACAGCCGCTGAATGCCGCCGCGATTCATGGCGCTGTTCTGTTTTTCGGTATAGAGATGGCTCGCCACCAACTGGTCGTCGATGTGCAATTTGACGGCATCCAACTGGAAATAGTGGCCGACATCGGCGGAGACATAGACGGCGATCTGGGTATTGGCGGGGAAGAGAAGATCCTCTTCAAGAATCAACAGGTCGCGGTTGAGTTCGAGGGCGGCCTGCTTCAGATCTTCCACCTGCTGACTGAGCGGAGAGGCGTTTTCTTTGCTTGGGGTGAAATTCTTCGCCTCATCCCCGGTTCCCTGCGCCGCTGCTGCGACACTTATGAGCCAGCCCAGGAATATTGCCGGCAGTGCGCGGCGCCATTGACGTTGTCTCAAAGTCTTATCTCCCCAAAATGACGACGGCTGCGAGGATCGGTCGGTTGGCCAGCGCGACATAGGCGCCGCCGGAGGCAGGCCATGCGTTTGGCGTGGAATCAGGCGTGAAAAACGAGGTGCGATATTAACGACCAGACCCTGTAATGGGAACCGACAAACAGGTTAACTTCATAAATTTAGCACGCAGTTACAAATCCATAGGCCGGCGGAGGAAAAAGCGCGGGACTTTTTGTGGCCTGAATCGCAAAGCGCGCGATTTTGTGTGCCATCACGGTGCCGGTGGCTGCAACCCCTCGCTGTAATGCACCTTGCCTTTGGCGTCTATGATCACCGCATCGAAGCTGGGCAAGCGATCCAAGAGCGCCAATCCCTGTTCCACCCCCAAGACAAATACCGTCGTGGAAAGCGCGTCTGTGTCCGCGCCTTGCGGGCCCAGGATGGTCACACTGATCACGCTGTCCGCGGAGCGCCCGGTTTTCGGGTTGATGATATGGTGAACCCGTTCACCAGTCTGCTCGTCGATAAAATAGCGCTCGTAATCCCCGGAGGTGCTGACCGCCACGTCATTGAGCGGCATGGTCAACACCACTTCGCGGTCATCCGGCCCGCGCTGGCGCGGATTCTTGACACCGATCAGCCAGGGGCGCCCGCGCCGGTCGCCGAGCAGACGGCTATCGCCTCCGGCGCTGACCGAGGCGTGGGTGATGCCGCGACTGCGCAGGATCTCCACTGCCCGGTCGACGGCGTAACCCTTGGCGATGCCGCCGAGATCGATACGGACATTGGGATGGGCAAACGCCAGCGTGCGCTGTACCGGGTCGAACGTCAGCAAACGATAGTTGATGGCGGGCAGCAGCGCCTTTTGCTGCTGAGCATCCGGTTTCTTTTTACCGCGATAGTCGTAAAACCAGCCGAGGGACGCGAAGGTGATATCAAAGGCACCGTCACTGAGATGGCTATAGTGCAGAGAGCGCTCGATCAGATAGCTGAACTCTGCCGACAGTGCCACCGGCTGTTTGGCAGCCAGCGCATTGGCACGGGCGAGATCGCTGCTATCGATATAAGGGGAATAGGTGGCGTCGATCCGGTGCATTTCGGCCATGACGGCGGCAATGGCTGCGTTACCGGCATCGACTTGGTCGTGCCACAGGGTAACCGCCACTTCGGTTCCCATGATGTCCTGCTTGTCGTGTAGCCACTCGCTCCAGCCTATACCGGGTATCAGCACAAGGCCGAACAGGCAAAACCGGAGCGAGCGCAGCAAGTTAGCCCCCAATCGGCCAGGTCACTTTATAGGAGCCGTCGTCGAGGGATTCCGTAAACACTCCCAAGGCATCCTTCAGCGGTTGCGGCGCGGTCTCTTTTGGCGTAATCAAACCATTCAGCGTCGGCTGCCCGCCCACGGTGTAATCGCCTTGTAGATCGACTTTAAAGTCCCCTTCCAGATCGGTGATATGCAGCGCGATACCGCCCTGCCCATTGGCGCGGGCATCCGCGACAAAGGTGCCGAGAGTAAACCAGCCGGTGCCGACGTTAACCGCCAGACGCTGCCAAGTCAGACTGCCTTGCAGATCTTTTACCCGACCGTCCATGGACAGATCGGCGCGCTCCACCGCGGCACTGCCGATACCGCCGACTTGCACGTCAGGACTGTTATAGAAGACCTTGGCCGGCACCTGATCCACCATCAATTTGCGCACACTCAGGGTACCGCCAGCGCTCTGGCAGACACCGCCCTGCACGCTCGGACTGCGCACATCGAGGCAGGCTTTAAACAGCAATAAGGACCAGCCGTTCAAGCGCCACTGCAATGCGCCAAGATCCAAGGTCTGCCCGTTGACCGCCACCTGAGCGGAGCCCGCGCGGCCAGACCAGAGAGTGCCGGACACGCCGGTAAGGCTGAGCCCAGGCACTGACTTGATGGCAACCCAGGCACCCCATTCCGCCGGCGTGCGCGCCACCACGGTGACCAGGAAGTACACCAGCAAGCCGATAAAAAACACCAGTTTCGCCAAACGTTCCACTCAGCCCCCTTGGGTCAACTGTAGATTCACTTGCACCAGACCTGGGTTGCGGTCGGCGGTGATGGTGAGATCGCTGATCTGCAGCCCGCGTTTGTTTTCCATCTCGTTGAGCCAAGCCACGACTTTATTGAAATCCGACGCCGCGAGACGCACCCGCGCGCTGTTGCCGGAGGGTTGCACGTTTTCCATGGTGAGGCCGAATTCGCGGGTGCTGTCGTTGAGCAGCGAAGTGAGATTCTGATTGCTGACTGCCTGACCGCCCTGTTGTCGTGCCAACACTTGGCCGGCAAGCTGTCGCACGTCCTCCTGTTCCTGCAGGGATGCAAGGTTGCGCCGCTCTTTGCGTTCCAGGTTGTCCTGCATCGGCAGCAGCACCATAAATACCAGGATGTAAATCAACACCGCCACGCCGCCGACTGACAGCATCATTTGGTCGCGGGGATTCTGATCCAAAAACCACTGTTTTAAATCGTTCATTAGCCAGCTCCCGACACACGCAGTTGCGCCTGATGCACATCGCCGTAGACGTTGGCGCTCTTGATTTCCACACTCAAACCTTTTTCCGCAATCCGGCCGCGCAAGGTCTCGAAGGTATCGAAGCTCTTGGCTTCGAGATTGAGCTGCAACTGGCCGTTGTCGTGGCTATAGCGAAAGCTGCGCACCGACACTTCATCCAGGGATTTGATGGCAGGGGCAATACCGGCGAGCAGCACCACTACGTTGGAGATCTGACCCTGATTGCCGCCACCGCCCAACACGCCGCGCAATTGGCGCGCCGGGTCGCTGATGGTGCCTTGCGGCACCGCCTGACGGAAGATAGCGTCCGTCTGCGCCATGATGCGCTTGCGTTCCGCTTCCACTTTGCTCAACCCCATGGCGGTGGTGCCCAATGCGATAAGGAAGCCGGCAGCGGTGGCAATCAGAGGGTATTTGAATTCCTGCCACCATTTATCGAATGGCAGACGGCGGGCGAGTTTGCCGGTGCGGAAATCGGGGGCTATGGGAGTGGCCGGATTTACCAAATCCCAAAAGCCCGCTTCCTGTTCTGCAATCACGATGGTTTCGTCCTGGGTAATGCTGGACGGCAGGAGCGCATGCAGCGCCATGAGCGATTCTTCGCTGTCGCCGTAGAGATGCAAGTTCGCCGGAGGAGACTGTTGTGCTGCCAGCGCCGCGAGATAGGCTCCGGCCATGGACTGCTCAACCGCGAAACCCACGCCGGATTCAACCTGGGCAATCAGCACGGAATTTTCCAGCAGTAGCACCCAACCATCGGCGGGGCGGGGAATCTGCAAATAATCGACACTGCAACGCTGCACTTCGGCGCCGGTTGCTTCCACCTCGGCGATACAGTGCTGCAGCCACTCGATATCGGTATAAACCACGGTGATGGTGTCGTTTTCGATGGGGCCGTAGATGAACTGCAGGTCTTCCACGGCGTCTATGATGCCGTCTTCAATCTCATAGGGCAGGATTTTAAGGAGCTGCTTGCGGTCCTTGATCTCCACCTCGACCCGCTGGCTCACCACTTCCTGCCCAGGCACGACCAGCGCTACCTGCCGCCCTTGCACCGACTCCTTGAGCAGATTGATGTCACCTGTGTAGA
>JBQGED010000366.1:0-1800 GCA_052039425.1 Sphingobacterium griseoflavum
GGCTGGACCGGCCACACCCTCGGCGCCGCCGGGATCGTGGAGGCCATTATCGCCATGGATAGCTTCCAGACCGGGCTGCTGCCGGGCAGTCTGCATTGCAAAAAAGTGGACCCGGAAATTGCGTTGCAGCTCTCCGAGGCAAACCGCACGGCGTCGCCGCAGCATGTGATGAGCAACTCCTTTGGCTTCGGCGGCAACAACGCGAGCCTGATCTTCAGCCGCGCCAATTGAGTGGTTCACCGATTATGACTATGCATATGCAGACAGATCTTGTGTGTTATCTCTACGGCCTCGGCGCATGGGGCCCGGGTTTTGCCGATTGGAACGAGCTGCAGGCGCAATTGCGCGATCCAGCCCGTACTCCAGCGAACCCAGCTCCGCCGACGGCGAAAGCAGAAGTGATCCCGGGCAATGAAAGACGTCGCGCGCCCTTGGTGGTGAAGGCAGCGGTGGAAGTGTCGGCGCAGGCGACGCAAGCGGCCGGCGTCGACCCGGCTGAGCTGGCGTGTGTGTTTGGCTCGGGTCTGGGCGATACGGAAATCACCGATTATCTGTGTGCACAGCTCGCCACCCCGGAAAAACAAATCTCACCCACCCGTTTTCACAACTCGGTGCACAACGCGCCCGCCGGTTACTGGACCATCGCCACCCACTGCGTGCGCTCCGCCAATTCCATTGCCGCGTATTCTCATACTGCGGGCATCTGTCTGCTGGAGGCGGTTATTCAGGCGCAGCAGGAGCGGGTACCAGTGCTGGTGACGCTGTACGATCTCGCCGCCCGCGGCATTTACAGCCATATCTATACGGTGAGGCAGGATTTTGCTGCTGCGCTGGTACTCAGCCCAGTCCTGCGCGAGGGAGCGCCACTGGCAAAGCTGACCCTGTCGATGTCGCCGACCGGATGTGCGGAACCCGCATGGGCACCGGCGTTTTCCCATTTGTGCGCCAACAATCCTGCCGCGCAGGTGTTGCCGCTGTTGCACGCACTGGCCCAGTCAGCGGCGCGGGCGGAGGCTAGCCTCGCACTAGCCGCTGATTCTCATTTAAAAATTCTGATCGAAAAGTAAAGAGGAAGTCGTGAGCGAAAAGCGCGATCTCGTTATTCTTGGCGGTGGTTTGGCCGGTATGGGCCTGGCGCTGCAGGTGAAAAAACAGCAGCCAGATCTGCATATTTCAGTCGTCGAAAAAAATGCCTTTCCGCGTCCGCCGGCGATTGCCAAAGTGGGCGAATCCACTGTGGAAATTGCCTCATTTTATTTGAGTCAACAATTGGGGTTGGAAGAGCATCTGGATAACAGGCATTTGCGCAAATTCGGTCTGCGTTTGTTTGCAGGCGTGTCGCAGCGGGATTTTTCCGAATGCGATGAGCTCGGCCCCAGTAAAACCTTTGGTATCCCCACTTATCAACTTGATCGCGGCGTACTGGAAAACCATCTCTCCGCGCAATTGCGCGCTCACGATATCGAATTAATCGACCAGGCGGATGTGCGAGACATTCAGGTGGCGGATGATAAATCCGTGGCTTTCACCACGCCCGTTGGTGCGCGCAGTTTGCAATCGCGCTGGCTGGTGGATACCTCCGGCCGTGCGGCCATTCTGAAAAAAAATCTCTCATTGCAGTTGCCCAGCGAACACCGCGCCAACGCCGTGTGGTTTCGTGTTGACCGGCGGGTGATTGTCGATGACTGGACTACAGATGCGACTTGGCAGTCGCGCAGCGCCATGCCGCATGAGCGTTGGAAAAGTACGGTGCATTTAACGGGTCCTGGTTATTGGGTGTGGATTATTCCCCTGGAGTCC
>JBQGED010000367.1:0-1968 GCA_052039425.1 Sphingobacterium griseoflavum
CGGCGTTGAGCGTCTTCGCAGCGCGGGAGTTGCGCCGCCGGGAGGTCATTCGCATGAAGGGGATAGAGCAGCCGCTGAAAGATCTAGAGGTGGTCCATGGCTGAAGCTGGTCTTTTGTTTTTGGGCGCACTTTGCGCCTGGGTCGGTATGGGGTTTCTGGCCCTATCGCTGGACGTGCACTGGCGGCAGGTTAGCGAGGCGTCAACCGGCCCTAGCCACAAAATGCTGCGGAGTGCCGGAGCGGTGGCACTGGCTGGCGCGCTGATGTTCTGTCTAATGGCAGATCACGCCTCCATGGCGGTACTAGTATGGGTAATGCTACTCGCCGGGTCGGCGTTTTTTGTAAGTCTTCTATTGGCGTGGTTCCCGCTTTTGCTGCGGCCTTTAACCTTGGTTCTCACCGGCAAAACATCACGCTGAATTAGGAGTTGCTTTCGCCGTAATAGCTCCTTAGAATTCACGACATCAAATGCGAATATTTATCATTTAGATTAACTGCATCACAGTTTGATGCCTGCCCTTTCTTCATGATGTCCCCAGGGTGATGTTGCCCTGTACGTGTTTCAGCAAGGTAACCCCTTGCTGATTTTTTCTGGATTCTATGTTGTTAGATTTGCTTACCCGTGAACCTTCTTCCTCCGCGCAGGCAACATCTTGGGGCCGGGGCGCATGAGCATTCGCCTGCAATCCCTAATTGCCCTTATCGGAGTAATCGCACTTCACGGCGGCGCTATTGGCCTCGCCTTGTGGGCACCCGCACCCAAAACCCAAGAGCTGCTCCTACCGACAGTGCAGGGCATTCTGCTGCCGGCGCCGCCGGCTGAAACTGTACAGGCGCCCAGCGCCAAGGAGCAGCCCCCGGAACCTGTGCCACCGGAACCGGAAAAGCCCAAGCCGAAACCCAAACCTAAGCCCAAACCGAAAGAGCCACCAAAGCCGAAACCACCGGTTGAATTGCCGCCGTCGGAAAAAGCCATCAGTCAGCCGCAGGAAGTGATCGAAGAGCCACCTCCACCACCGACTGCACAAGTGGCCATGCCGGCAACAGAAGACAACGACGCCCTGGGCGAGCCGGTAACCCCGCCGCAGATGGACGCCAACCCGTTGAACAATCCTGCGCCGGCGTATCCGGTGTTATCGCGCCGCATGAAAGAACAAGGCGTGGTGCAGTTGGAAATTTTGATCCTCGCCGATGGTAGTGTTGGCGAGATCCGGATAAAAGAGTCCAGTGGCTTTAAACGCCTGGATGAGACCGCAGTGAAAGCCGTTAAGCGCTGGCGTTACACGCCCGCCAGACGCGGTGACACAGCGATCGAATACTGGTATCTGCAGCCAGTGGAATTTTCTCTCAATTAAGCGAGTTTGAACGAGGTAACCCTTATGAATAACCCTTACGGCATTGAGGCGCTCTGGACGCAAGGCGACATCGTCATCAAGACGGTTGCGGCCATATTGCTGCTGATGTCAGTCGCGTCCTGGTACGTCATAGTGGTGCGCGCCTGGGGCCTGTTCCAACTGCGCAAGCCCGCGCGTGCGCTCGCCGACTTCTGGCACTCGCAAAGTTTTGCGGAAGGACTGCATATGCTCGGCGCCAGCCGGCCGGACAATCACTTTCGCCATCTGGCGGAAGAAGGCCAGGCAGCTCTGGACCATCACAGCAATCACAAAACCGATCTGCACGGCCACCTACCCCTCGCGGAATGGCTGACGGCCTGTTTGCGCGGCTCCATTGACGAGGCCGCTGAACGACTGCAGAGAGGCCTCGCCATTCTGGCATCCGTCGGTTCCACAGCACCTTTTATTGGCCTGTTTGGTACCGTTTGGGGGATCTATCACGCCTTGGTGGGCATTGGTGTGTCCGGCCAAGCGAGCATCGACAAAGTGGCTGGCCCGGTCGGTGAGGCGCTGATCATGACCGCTTTTGGTCTGGCGGTGGCGATTCCGGCGGTGCTCGGCTATAACGCCCTC
>JBQGED010000368.1:0-2927 GCA_052039425.1 Sphingobacterium griseoflavum
GTCCGGGGCAAGTGATGTGCCGAGGCCGCGCCGCGCCATCTCGTCGGATTGCCGCGCCGTCTGAAATGCAGTACGGGTATTCCAATTCGCTAATTCTTCTGCTGATCTGTTGTCGCTGTTGCTACGCGCCATATCCATTAACTTGCGGTCTACCGGAAGAAACTGATTCATCCAGTTCTCGAACTCGCTGCGGTAAATATCACCGAGCGCACCAGCCGGATTGCGCGCTGCAATGCGCGCTTTAGCATCGACGTCACCCTGCGCAGCAAGATCGGCATCCCGTCGTTCTTCGATTTGTCTCTGCAAGTCTTTGATCCACGCCATAACTACCTCACGCTAAATTCTGGTTGTAATTGATCGTGCGAGCGTTGTTGTAATCGGTCTGGTTGACAGGTTGTGCTGCTCCGCCACCTCCAGCAAAAAGAGCTGCAGCGCTGAGTCCCATGCTGGCCGCTGCTTTCATGTTTTGGCTGTCGTTCAGTGACTTCAGCGCATCGCCGCGCGCCTTCTCCGCGCTTATTTGCGCAACATCTGAAAGCCCTGCTTGCGCCTGCGCCGATTCGCCGCGACCAACGGCAGAAATGTTTTGTAACGTTTTTACGTATTGATCGCCGAGCTCGTTCTCGGCTCGGGCAACATTCTCGCCGGTGGCTGCACCTTGAATATCCCGAAGCCCAGAAACGCGCGCCTTGTAGCCGCCGCTATTCGGGTTCATACCGGACGCCTGCAGATTTGCTTCCGCCGCCTGCGCCGCGCGATCAAACTCCGCTCCAGTGGACGTAGCGGCCGCGCCACGCACAAACATTTTTGCGCCGTCGGAATTAAAGTCGTCGGCGCTGCTGATGAACTTGTCTAAAAACGGTTTGTACTCGTCCTGATACAGCTGCCATTTCTTTTGCGCGACCTCAGCGAACGCTCGCTCGTATTCTGTGGGCTCAACTTTGCCGGAGTTACCACCGCCGCCAAAATGCAAAGGCGCCAGACGCGCAAATTTCACCGCGCCGAATCGTCGGCCGGTTTCGTCGTGGTAGAAGTTCATAGCAGCTTGATCCAAACTGTAACGGATTTGCCGCACCACTGATCGCGGCGCGAGGTGTAACCAAATTGAGGGAGTACGCGGGCGAAGCCTTTGCGTGGCGTCCAGAGTTCGATAAAGGTGCCGTCGACCATGCGGGTCAGGCGTTCGAGTTCTTCAAGATAATCTGGGCGATGTGTCGCGGTATTGGAAACCGCCGCCCAAATCAGGATGCCGCACTGGCCATAGCGAACAATTGGCTTCAGCACCGCAAAACATTCGTGCCCTATAAACAAAAAAGCCCGCCGATTAAGGCAGGCTCTTTGAATGTCGACCACATAATCGGGATCATTTATTCGCGCACCAATCTTCGCCAGTGGCTCGCCGAAAAGCTGAATCAATTCCGGCTTGGCGTAGGAAAGCAAAGGCGCAACCATAAAAACCCCAATTTAGGAATTCTAAGGGATAAAACTTGGCGTGGCTACCGGAGGCCGAAGGCAAAGCCGTGGGACAGCCCGGGCCGATACATGTAATAGGGATAGATCTCAAATCCAGGTGAGCCAGATGGCGGACCGACCGGGGTTTCCCAATCTTCCTTTAGGTGCAGCCCGTAGATCTCAATGAGCACGGCGGAGTTGTAGCGGTCAATACTTCCCATGGAAAACGAGAACGGCAAATGCTTATCTCCGTTGCTCTTGATAAAGGTCACGGGAGTGGAATATTGCGCAGGTCGATATCGAGTGTAGGTATCGCTGACAGTGGAAAATAGCGCGGTGTCGTCGGTTCTAATAGGCCGAACTGCGCATGTGTATCGGTAAGTGTCGGGACTGGTGCTGATTAGTGTGCGGCGATAGAAAATACGTCGAACGCACCACTTAGCATCGTTAGAGTTGCAAACCAGAATGTCTGCGGGGCGCAAATCCAACATCATTTCGGGCGGAATAGTCGAACTGGTGGAGGTTCCCAGAACAAACCTCAGCTCTCGTGCGAGTTCCTGCGAATTATCGACGAAAGCTCCCGTCGGCGTAATCGCAAGAGGTGTTGCGCCAGCTATTGTTTGCGGTGTCATCTTCACCACGAGTTCAATAATTGGCTCGAGGGGTCCGTTTGGATACAGCGAAGGATCGAGGCGCGTTAGGTACCCACTAAAGCTGACCGCCGTCAAATGTCCATTGGTGCCTACAGGTTTATCAAGCCACTCATAAAAAAACTGCTGGTGGGCAGAGTGGCCTATCGTGTTGTCTTCGTCAGTGGGAAAGCCAAGTCCGTTTAGTGATGCGATTTTCTGAATATCCCCATTGATATTCTCTGCGGTCAAATTGATAACGTTGATTGTTTCGGCATCAATGGTGTTGATATTCGCCTGAATAAAAGTGGCGTTCAGCCCGGTAATTTTCTCCACAGAAACCGTCTGAATTTGCGCGTTGGTGATCGTGGCATTTTTGATAAACGCGCCATCCATCACGACTTTGTTTTCTGCTACGACAAAAGGAATCGCAGCCTTTGCCACTTTCACAGATGCCGTTGCCGGGGTGGTGAGTGTGTTAGGCACCGTGAATGTCACGTTGTTACCGCTAACGCCGGTCACAACCCATTTATTGTTCCAGCCGTCTTGAACGGCGTTGGAAATTTCGATAGAAGCGCCCACTGTAATTCCATGGGCGGCAGCAAAGGCGGCGGTTGCCGTTGTTCCGCTGCGAGTCAGGGTATTGATGATTTTCCTGTTGCCCTTGATCCGTGCCGTCATCGTTGTGGGAAAACCTGATGGAATCGCCACGGTGAAAACGGTGGAGGATGAAACGGTGGCCACTTTCACCACACGCCCTTTCCATGGCTCTTCCTCAACGCCAGTGAATTTCACATCGTCACCAACAATCATGTTATGCGCGCCTGCGGTCGTAACCGTTAAAAT
>JBQGED010000369.1:0-3357 GCA_052039425.1 Sphingobacterium griseoflavum
CAAATTGGTTGAGGTGAACGATACCCAGAAGGTGTTTACCACCCCGGATCATCCATTGACCGAGGCCTATATCACCGGGCGATTCGGTTAAATGAGGATTTTGCTATGGATACTTTGAATCTCGATCAGCATATCTCCAACCAATTCAACGCCGATTTAGAGCAGTTGCGCACCCAATTTCTGGAAATGGGCGGACTGGTGGAAGAACAGGTAGCGGACGCGGTGCGCGCTATCGAAACCGCCGACGGAGCTCTGGCGGAAAAAGTGCGTCGGACGGAAAGTGACATTGATCGCCGTGAACTGGAACTGGACCGCGTTTGCACCTTGATTTTGGCGCGCCGGCAACCAGCCGCGTCGGACTTGCGACTGGTGCTGATGGTCACCCGCGCGACCGCCGACTTGGAGCGCATAGGTGACGAGGCCAACAAGATCGCCAAGATGGCCATCGCCCTAAACGAGGACGGCGCTGCACCGCGCGGCTATGTGGAGCTGCGCCATATCGCCGCCGGCGTAATAAAGCTGGTGAATCTCGCCCTCGACGCGTTTGCACGCTTTGATGTGGATACGGCAAAAGTGGTGGTGCGCGACGACTCCCTGGTGGACCAGGAATATCGCACCGCGATTCGCGAACTCATTACCTACATGATGGAAGACCCGCGCTCCATTTCACGGGTGATGAACATTATGTGGGCTCTGCGCGCCCTGGAGCGCATCGGTGACCACGCCCGCAATATTGCCGAGCATGTGATTTATCTCGTGCACGGGATGGATGTGCGCCATATGTCGTTCAAGGAGATGGAAGAGAAAATTGAGAAGAAGAGCGGTCACAAGACATAAATCCCACCGGGGCGCCGCTTCTGGCGCCCCTCTTTGACATTGGCTTTATCCGCCATCCCTGACTAGGCTTTAACAGTATTCGCGGCGCCGGGTAGGCCGACTGCCGCTATCCCGAATCCTGACCATTTTCCCTTCGATTCGAGAGTGTCCATGAAACGAGCCCTATCTCTTATCGCGACTCTCGCACTGCTCGCGGCCTGTGAAGGCAACTCCAAGATGCGCAAGATGAGCAACAACGAATTGACCGGCAAGCGCGATGAATGCCTGCGCGTCAATCCCACTTCCCCCGGCAAGGTCACCGCCTGCGAAAACATCCGCAAGGAATGTGAAAGACGCCGCGGCGAAGGCAATTACGCCTGCTAAGCCGCTTCCCGCAACACCACGGCCGGCGGCGTATTCACCGCCGATCGGCAACTCAAGGCTCCCAGTCCGCCGATTAACCCGGCGCTCAACAGCGGTCCGGCAATCCAGAACAGCACATGGGGTTTGATCGGCGTTTCCAGTACCCAATGCTGCAGACTGGCGAGCAGCACTTCGGCGCCGAGCACGGCGATGATTCCTGCTAATAAACCCAATACAGAAAACTCCAACCAGACACTGCCGAGCATCAAACGGCGTGGACTGCCCAAGGCGCGCAGCAAACCCACTTCCTGTTTGCGCGCTTCAATGCTGCTGGTAACAGCGGCGAGCAATACCAGGCAGCCGCCCGCCAAGGTCAGCCACAAAACCAGCTGCACACCATCGCTCACTTGATTGACGATGGTGCGGATCTGGCCGATCACCCGATCGAGTTCGATCACCAGCACCGTCGGATAGGTACGCAGCAGTTCGTTGATAAACGCTTTGTCCACAGCTGGCAGGTGCAGGCTGGTGATATAGGTGGGCGAAAACTCATCCAGCGTGCCGGGGGCGAAAATAAAAAAGAAATTCGGCCGCATGGAGCGCCAGTCGAGGGAGCGCAAACTGGCGATTTCCGCTTCTAGCTCAAGCCCGCCGAGCGAAAACGTCAGTTTGTCGCCCGGTTTCAGACCGGCTTGTTCTGCCATTTCCGCTTCCACCGAGACGCCGGGCAACCCGTGGCGACTCTGCCACTGCGGCCACCACTGCCCGCCAACCACTTTGTTGTCGTCTGCGAGCGTGTCGGTCCAAGTGAGGTTTGCCTCACGGTTGAACACGCCTTCGCGGGCAACACTGGTTTCACTCAGCTCCACGCCATTGATATGGGTAAGGCGGCCGCGCACCATTGGGTAGAGCGGCTGGTGCTGGTAGTGGCGCTCGTCGATCAACTGCTGAATAGCATCGACTTCGTGAGCGGGAATATTCACCAGAAAATGATTGGGCGCATCCTCCGGCAGCTGCGCCTGCCAGTCATCCAGCAGCGAGGTGCGGATGATGGTAAGAGCGAGCAGCAGCATGATGGCGGTGGCGAAGACCACGATTTGCACCAGGGTCTGCTCGCGCCGGCGCTGCAGATTGGCCACCGCCAGACGCCAGACGCTGCCCGCGCCACCGGCCAGCCGGCGGCTGAGGCGCAGCATTAGCAAAGCGAGCAGACCGGTGATGGCAAACACGCCCGTCAGCGCGCCGATCACACTCAGGGCGAGGGCGAGATCCTGACTGAATAGCAATACCAGGAGCAGCACGGCGAAAAACGCCAGAGCCACCTGCAACCACAATTGCAGGCTGCTCACCACCAGCTCGCGGCGCAGAATCTTCATGGGTGGCACATAGGGCAAAAACCACAGTGCCGGCAGAGCGAAAAACAGCAGGCAGATCAAGCCGCTGGCAAAGCTGATGGTATAGGGGTAGAGCGTCGCCTCGCCGAGGCGGATCTGATAGGCCTGCCACAGTCCTGCCGCCACCAGGCGCTGGAGCAGCTCGCCGACCAATAGCCCCGCGCAGGAGGCGACAAGGGCGAGGGCAAATAATTGGGTGAAATAGAGCCGGCGAATGCGCCCGCTGCTGGTGCCCAGGCTTTTCAGCAGCGCCACCTGATCCACATGGCGATTGGCAAACTGGCGCGCGGCCAAGGCGAGGGCGACGCCCGCCAGCAGCACACCGATCACCGCCGCCAACAGCAAGAAGCGCCGGCCGGTATCGAGCGTACGACCGAGGCCGCGCTGATTGGCCCCCACATCCACCAGTTGCTGGTGCACATTGAGATGGGGCTCTAGCCACGTGGAAAAATCCTCCACCGCCGCCGCATCGCCCGCCAATAACCACTGGTACTGCACCCGACTGCCAGGCTGCACCACCTGCGTGCGCGGCAGGTCGACCTCGTTCATCAGCAGGCGGGCGCCCATAAAACTGAATGGGTTACCGCTGTCGGGTTCGCGGATCAGCACGCGGGTGATGCGCAGCTCATATTCCCCCACCGTTACAGTGTCGCCGAGTTGCAGGTTCAACAGCGGCAGCAATCGCGAATCCGCCCAGGCTTCACCGGGGGCGGGAATGCCATCGGCCACGCTGATCTGGCCGGGGTCCACCGCGAAAGGGATGGTGCTGGTTTCCAACTGTCCG
>JBQGED010000370.1:0-2419 GCA_052039425.1 Sphingobacterium griseoflavum
TATCAATTCTCCTAATCCTGAAAAGCCCGATTTTCTGCCTCAGAAAATAGCCCGCCTGTATCACATGCTTAACACTATCGGCTACTTTCCTGATACTAATGTCCATCAAAAAAGGCGATTTATTGCTTCTGTTAGCGATAACGGCCACGCTTCAATGGCTTCTTTTTGCGATGCGCTATTATCGAGAGATAAAAATTTTGTCAAAAAGGTATGGGCGGTGTACGAGTATCTTGAAGTGCCGACAGAAGTATGCCTGGTCGAACTGATCAGCTAGGAGAAGTTACGAACTGTATTAAAGGACCCCTGCCCTACCTCGCATGTGCAAAGCTTAAAACACCGCCCCCCTCTTTTCCCCCCTATAATTGCCCGCATTCTCACAGACAAATGGCGCAATTGACCTTTTTCGCTTCGCCAAGGTCGGAGAGCAGCCCTGCGCGTAGAGCCCGCCAGGGCGCTGAGACGTTACCAACCCCAACATGACAAAAGCGCTAAGGCGGATAAGCACCGCCTTACAGAATAAAGAGCCTTATATATGAGTTTTATCCCCCGCCACGGTTTGCTTGTTTCCGGATTGTTATTGGTTCTGGGACTTGGGAGTGGATGTGAGAAGCAGGAAGCGACCGCGCCTCAACCGCGAGCGGAGAACAAATCTCCGGTGATAACCGTAACGGTCGCTTGGCAACCGCGGCTGACGTTGGTGGAGGCCGTGGGCACGTCGCGGGCGCGGCAGTCGGTGACTTTGTATCCCGAGGTGAGCGGCGAAGTGGAAGCGGTTCTTTTTGAAACCGGTGCACAAGTTGAGGCGGGACAGCCGTTGGTGCAGTTGGATGCGCGGGATGAGCGCCTTGCTGTGGAGCTGGCCCAGGTGGAGCTGGCGGAGGCGGAACGGTTGTATAGCCGCTATAAACGCAGCGAGGGCGCCGGGGCGGTTACGCGCTCCATGTTGGATGATGCCAAGAGCGCCGCTGACCGGGCGCGGATCGCCTTGCAGCGCGCCCAGGTGAATCTCACCTACCGTACGATCAAAGCGCCGTTTGCAGGGCATATAGGTTTGACGGATTTGGATTTGGGTGCTCGGGTTGAGCCATCCACTCCAATCGTTACGCTGGATGATCGCAGTGAATTGTTGGTGACCTTCAAGGTGCCGGAAATGTTTTACGGTCAGGTCACCCAGGGGCAGTGGATCGAGCTGTCCACCTGGTCCAACCGAGAGCGCAGTAACGGTCAGGTGATTGATGTGGACAGCCGGGTGGATGCGCAGACCCGCGCTTTTACCGTGCGCGCCCGCGTGCCCAATACGGCGGACACTTTGCGGCCGGGCATGAGCTTTCGCATTCAGTTGCAGCTCGCTGGCGGGGAATTCCCGGTGATCCCGGAAGTGGCGCTGCAATGGGGCGGCGATGGCGCTTATGTGTGGGCGGTTAAAAATGGGGTTGCGGTGCGAGTGCCGGCCACGATTGTGCAGCGTCTGCAGGGGCAGATTCTGGTGGATGCGGATTTGCCGGCGGGCACCATTATCGTCACTGAAGGCATTCAACGGCTGCGTGAAGGCCAGCCGGTAATCGATGTCTCTGAGCGATTGGTGGAGGCCGCTCCATGACCAGCGAACGCAATCCGACACAGGTAACACCTGAGCAACAAGAGGCTGTTGAGCAGGATATCCATAAGAACGACCTCGCCTCCCTCAGTGTGCGCAGGCCAGTCCTGATTCTGGTTTTGAATTTGTTGATCGCCCTGGCGGGCTTTGCGGCTTTTTTGGCAGTGGATGTGCGCGAGCTGCCGGATGTGGATATTCCGGTGGTGTCCGTGCGCGGGGTTCTGCCCGGCGCCTCGCCGGAGACCATGGACGCGCAGGTGACCAACATTATCGAAGGCGCGGTGGCGCGGGTGTCCGGCATCAAGAACATTCGCTCCGGCAGCGAGGAAAACAGCTTCCGCACCCATATCGAATTTTTGCCCGAGGTAGACCTGGACACGGCCGCAGCGGATGTGCGCGAGGCCGTCAACCAGGCGCAGCGCAATTTGCCGCCGGATGTGGAACAGCTGGCGGTAGTCAAAGCTGACGCGGATGCACAGCCCATCATCAATATTGCCGTCACCAGCAAAACCTACAGCGAAGAAGAGCTGACGCTGGTCATCGAAAAAGACATTGTGCCCGCCCTGATCGCCATTCCCGGCGTTGCCGACGTTCCCCTGTTTGGCCAGCGCCAGCGTGTGTTGCGGATTGTGCTGGACCCTCTGCGGCTGACCAGTTTTAACCTCTCAGTGGCCGAAGTAGCGGCGGCACTGGAGCTGGCGCCACTGGATGTGCCCAGCGGCAGCTTCCGCTCGCAGGACCAGGAGCTGCTGGTGCGCACCGATGCTTCCACGGTGACGGAAGACCAAGTGCGCGACACGATCATTTCCGGGGATGTACGCA
>JBQGED010000371.1:0-5178 GCA_052039425.1 Sphingobacterium griseoflavum
AAATTACCATAGGCTTCAGAAGTAACACCGGTCTTTTTCCAGATGCCGCGATTGGTTGATGTGGTGAGGCTTATAGTGCCCGTATAACCCGTCAGCGGATTGTTACTGCTGTCCCGCGCTGTGATCGTCACCCGAAAATCACTACAGGTACTGGCCGCACCAGTGCCTGTATTGATATTAAAGTTATTGATGGACGGTGCCGCACTACAGAGCGAGCCAAAGTCAGACGAGCTTGCCGCATTACTATAAGTGATTTTACTTTCATTTAAAGTGATACGACCGGCGGCGGAAACACCGCCGGTGACCTCAGATAAAAATTTGATCGTGATATCACCTGTTTGCGAATACAGGTATCCGGGATACTTAACATTTTGATCGAGGATAATCGAATTTTTTGCATAGATCAGCAGATTTCCCGGATTGCTATTGTTAAACAGAACCTGAAAGCCCACCGTGACCTGTCCATTGACAAAAATTCTAACTGGCTGACTGCCCGTTATAGAAATCGTATTCTGATTACCAATCGTCATATTGCCATTAATATAATAATCGCCAGGAGCAAAATTGACCTTTGAATTAAATCCACTGGTAAACGTGCTCATATAATATTTCCCGCCGCTGGCGGAAAAAGTCAAAGTGGCATCTTGCTGTACATTAACGGTGGTGTACTGCCCCGCTCCACGGGTAGCGGGCGTCGGTGGCGCAATATTGATCGACCCGGCGGAGCCATTGGTCGCCGGTATAGAGTAGTTCACCGCGCTATTGAAAGCGCCGGTTGCCGTACATTTTCCTGTACCACAGGAATTGCCACCAGCATTGTCTACAAGTTGAGGCACTTTCAGTGAAGTACCGCTATTCAAGATGCGCGAATTAAACCCCATTTCCAACACACCACCAGCCGAGTGCGATTGCGCGGCCGAGGCGAACACACTGGCGCAGGTCTGCGCTTGCACTCCCCAGCCCCCTCCCAGGCAGATGACAAGTATTAGAATTCGCCAGAACCGAAAAAGCTTACTCATAACGCACCGCCGTAACCACTCGCCGCTCTGCCAATAAAGTGCCGCTGCCGCAGGTGGCGGTGCTCTCGATCCGATAAATTCCCGCTGTATCTCCTGTGTTGGTCGCGACGGCGCACGCCAGCTGCACAGAACAAACGCGCAATCCCACTGCGGAGAAATTCACACTACTGGCGTTTATCATCGCGCAATTCAAATTGGCATTCGCCCTGTTGGATACATCGAACAGCACACGACTCATCGCCACTTGCGATGCGCTTTCCGCCGCATAAAATGCCTGCACCGAAAGTGTTTCCTGCACCGCTGAAGAAAATTGCCCCGCCGATACGCGACTGATGGCAATGGCAAGTGCTCCCAGGCCAACCAAAATAAAAAGTGCCAGGGGCATCAAAAATCCCTGTTGCCGGAATGAAGCTCTGATATCGCGGATCGGATTCTCAGGGCACATTGCGAATCAACACTTGGTGATTAAGATCGAGCGTGGCGGAATTGCCGCGAAAAATCAGCCGCATACGCACCGCCATATTGCGATCCTGAGAACCCGGTGACAGCTGGAAGGCAACACCGCTGGGATCCACTTTATGGGACATCAGCGCACTGGTGCCACCCGGATTGGTTTCGCCGAGTGAGCCTGTAGAAAATCCATAATTGTAATAACGCAATAAACTGCCTCCGCTTGCACAAAATCTCACGGGGTCTGCAGCCAGATAAAGACGGCGATTGAGCGAATTGCGAATAAATCGGTGGCTGGAGGACAAAGGTACTGCGGTATAAGGTGGAGCACCCAGAGTGCCCAGCCCTACTCGTGCGGACGGCGCAACATTGGTATAGACATCTGCAGGCGAAAACGGCGCGATCACCACATGTCGCGGGTTCGCGCCATTCAAAGTAAACGCACCTGTCGCTATCTGCGACTGCGGCGCAATATTATTGTTTTGATCCGCAACCTGGCCTTGATAATTGGCTGCGCCCACCACCGGCATAAATTCAATGCAGCGCCCGCTCGCGCTGACACGCACGCTGTTGGGAAGCGCCATACGCAGTTCCCGCCCCATTTGCTCCAACACCAAACGGCCGCGCTGAACCAACTGATTGCGTTCCTGGGCGATACGATAAGAGTCCATCGCGGAAACAACAAAACCAGATCCTATGGACGCCACTATGCCGAGAATCACCACTACAAAAATCATTTCGACCAAGGTGAATCCGGCATGATGGGAATTTGTGGTGTGCCGCGTGGGAATCATCAGAAATTCACCTTATACGCACTCAATCTCAGTGTTGAGCCACCGGGCATACCAACGCTTACGACGATCAGGCGTGCACGATTGGCCGACAGACCCAAGTCGGCACCGGCGTTGACCACCGAAACGGATATTGGAAATTTTGGATCTGATATATCGGCATAACCCTGATAATCGCCCACATCTTCAAAATCGCCATCGGGTGATATACCCAGGCAGGGTTGGCCCGCGCTGGAATCACACGCCGGCACGCCGCCTGTCGGGGTATTTTCATCAAATTTGCGCGCAAGAATTTCGTCCAGAAGGGCCTGGCCTTTTTCCAGCGCTTTTACCCGTACCGCGGGATCCACACTGTTAACAACGGAATGATTAAAAACGGCTAATAACGCGCCCATCGCCACTGCAATTATCACGATAAAAACGATCACTTCGATCAGAGTGAAGCCACCCTGAGATGCTTTTTTTTGCGCATTGTTTTGAAAATTAATACGCATAGCCTGTCGCCGTGACCGTTACGTTGACACTCTGACCGCTTTTGCTGACGGCAATGACCACCGGTGTGGTGTGGCCCAAACCATCGTAATTCAGACTCGTTGTGCCGAATAAAATGCCGCCGTCAACCTGCAATGGATAACGGGTGCCAGCAATAGTGATGCTTTCAGCAGCGGTGAAATTGCCATCGCGGTTGGCATCCATGCGCACATCAATGATGTTGCCACTGACAATCACTCGCACAGGAGCGAGCTGCGACATGGCTTTTTGTTGGGCCAAAAAAAGGGCCGTGGTCAGGAGATCACGGCCCGCTTGCAGTTGGAGTGTAGTGTGGGGAACCAGGCGGGAAGTAGCAACCGCAGCGATAACGCCGACGACCACCATGACCGCTATCAACTCAACAAGAGTAAATCCTGTGGCGCGTTTTTTTTGTTCGATAGCCGGTTGCTGTTGCACATGCTCCCCAAAGTCATTTTATCCGCGATTCCTGTTAGGTGGAGGGAGGATCAATTCCGCCGACGGCGCCTATGATGACAAAGTTTGCGGTCTTACCACTGACACCTGTCAAGGTACAAGTAACGGCGGCTTTATCCCCGACGCTAGCCGCAGTAATCGTGTAACCGGCCGGCAAACCGGCGCTTAACAGGCGGCCACCTTGGTTACAGTCGGAAATATTGTAAAACGGGTCAGTTGCGGTAGAGGTAAGGCCTGCCTCTACTGCGATATCCACTGCGTGATTAAGGGCAGCGCCACTCTCGATACTGCCGGCAACACCGCGCACCGCCGCTACGGCTGCTTCGTCTTGCAGGTTTACAAAGCGTGGTACCGCTGTTGCGGCTAATATGCCAAGAATGACAATTACCGCAATGAGTTCAATTAAAGTAAAACCCGATTGCTGCTTACCCATGAAAATCTCCAACTATTACAACTGATAAAACATGATGGGCAAATAAAATCCGTCAAAATTCCGGCGTTTAATCTGCCTGATATGATGCGACCTGTCGCAAAGCCAACAAACTGGTTTATTTTCAGATGTTGGACATTCAAGCCTCACTTAAGTCAAAGCTTAGCCAAGGTTTTTGGATTTTCCTGTTATAAAAAGGCTTAGGCCACAGCAGTCAAACAAATAAGAAAGGAATGGAAATTTGCTTTTTAGCTCTTTTTAAAATAACTAAAACGCGAAAAATCTTGGACTGAGTAATAAATTGCTTTTTTATTCAGAAGCCTAAAGCCAGCGCGTATCACCATAATGTTTGGCGATATATCTGGCATACAGATCGACAGGGCGAAAGAAGAGATGCGAACTGAAATTAGACAACCGGTATCTCTCGCGGATAAATGGATACCAGTTGTAATCCGGCTTAGCGCCAGGTTGGATCGTTTAAAAGGTAAGGCGCCCGGCCAGACGCAGCACCAGGGAGTTGCTGTCCACTAGAGACCAATCGTTCGTGGCCACATTTAATGACACCGCCTTGCTCTCCAGGCCGATCCAGGTAGCGCTCATAGTAAAGTCGTAACCCGCCTTCAAGTAGAAATTACCTGCAAGACGACACAGTAGAAATAGGCGGTCGAACTCGACACTGTCGTATTTTTCCCGAGTGTAGGAAATACTTAAGGGTCCATAGATATCTTTCGCAAGCGATAGCTGATAGAAAACGGGCAGTTTTTGAGTGAATTTTCTGTAGCCTTCCATAGCCGTCATCATCGGGGCGCGACGGGCATAGCCTTCGCTGTCGTAATAGGTTGTTGTTGAAGCTATGGCCGCATCGGTATATGGCGCATCGCGCCAATCGATTTCCCCGAGTAAATCATAAAAATTCAGATCCAAACGCCAGCCACCCTGCAAATTAATTTGGGCTTCAACATCCATGGAATACCCTTTTCCGTCAGCAGGACGCACATTCGGGCGATCCAGCAGGTAATCTTCTTCGTAGTAATACAGCACATCGAGACTACCGCCGTTGATGTCCCCGTTTTCCACCGTCACCCTGCCACCGATTGCACCATAAAGCAGGTCTTCAGTTTCCAGATAATTTAGAGATACGCGGACTTGTGAATCCTGCGGCAGGGAAAAGCGATACCCCGCGCGCCAACCCTCCGCGCTGATATGTTGGGCTTTCAAATACACATCGTAACTCCCCTGGGGAATCCGCTTCTTGTTTTTATCCCAATAAATAATGTTCATCGTATCCGGGGTGTATTCGAATACATAATCCTCCCGAATAAAATGCGCGAACTCAAAATTCCGCCAACCAAAACCCACCTCCAAGCGGTTGTAGGTCAAGGCATGTTTACCGGGCACAGGTTCGCTGCCACCCTTGAGGTCGTCCTCAAAATCTTTTAGTGGTACCGATTCGCTATAAAGGGTGCTGCTGTGCCGTAAAAAAACGGTGTAATCATCGGCCCAAGCGGTTGCACTGCCGGCA
>JBQGED010000372.1:0-5257 GCA_052039425.1 Sphingobacterium griseoflavum
CGAAAATTCCGGTGGCGATTTCCTCGGTCCAACACGCCTGCGCAAAGCGCTATACATGTCACGCAACCTTGTGTCCATTCGCCTTTTGCACAGCATGGGGATCGACCGGGCAATCTCCACTTTGGACCGATTTGGCTTCGAGTCCAAAGCCTTCCCCCGCGACCTGTCTATCGCGCTCGGCAGTTTTGCGGTGACTCCCCTCAATATTGCGCACGGGTATGCGGTGCTCGCCAACGGAGGCTATAAGGTTGAGCCGTATCACGTTGAACGCGTTCTCAACTTCGAAGGTCGTGCGGTTTACGAAGCCCGTCCTGCAACTGTATGCCGCGGCTGCGAAGAACAAATCGCCGATGCGCAAGACACTCAAAATAATGATCCATTTTCATTTTCCGGCGACCCATTCGCGATCAGCGAATCTCTGCGCAACCTCCTCGGTGGTATGGAGCCCGAAGAGTATCCCCATGCTCCAAAAGTCATCGACGATCAGGTTGCTTACATCATGGACTCCATGCTCAAAGATGTGGTGAAACGTGGAACGGCCACCAAAGCCAAAGTGTTGCAACGCAATGATCTAGCCGGCAAAACCGGCACCACCAACAGCGCTACCGATGCATGGTTCGCCGGCTATGGTGGCGACCTGGTGGCGGTGGCTTGGCTCGGTTTTGACGATACCACCACACTCGGACGGCAGGAGTACGGTGGTACCGCAGCTTTACCGGTATGGATCGAATTCATGCGGCAAGCGTTGCGCGGCAAACCCGAAGTCAACCAGCCGCAACCACCCGGTCTTGTCACCGTACGTATAGATCCGGATACCGGCAAACGCGCGGACCCGACAACACCAAATGCCATCTACGAAATTTTCCGCAGCGATCAGGTGCCCGCACTGGAAAGTGATAAAGGTTTGGAATCACCCTGGCAAAAATCCGGTGAGGTCCGCACTGAGACTATTTTCTAAGAAGGAAAGATTAGGGAAGTATCGACAGGGATGTGAAGATAGAAGATATATAAAGAAGAAAGAGGTGCGGGGCTAGAACCAGCCCCGCAAGCATTAACCCGCGCGACGGCCGGTGAAGCGCTTGTTGAAGCGGTCAATACGACCACCGGTGTCGACCATTTTCTGTTTGCCGGTATAGAACGGATGGCATTCGGAACAGACGTCGATGGTGATGTTTTTAGCAACGGTGGAACGGGTTTCGATCACGTTTCCGCAGCTGCAGGTGGCGACCATTTTGCCGTATTTGGGCTGGATGCTTTCTTTCATGGGAGTGCCTCATGTGCGTATGCCGCCACCCGATCTTGTGCCGGGCACCGCATACTGGTTAAAGTTGCTGGCGTTTAAGGGCGCGAATAGTACCAGAATGCAATAGATCCGCAAGCGAAACCTGCGTAAAACTTAATCACATTCCACTCATCCGTCAGCCGCGTCCAGTCACTCAATGCCGAAAATTCTGATCGTTGCCCTGCCAACCCCCCTGCGACGGTTGTTCGAATATCTTCCGAATCTGGAATCCGCCGACATACAGCCCGGCATGCGGGTCGAAGCGCCGTTCGGCAGCCAGGTGTTGGTGGGAATCGTCGTGGATGTCGCGGATACCGCCACCTACCCCCTCGACAAGCTACGTCCGATACAGGCGGTGCTGGATAAACATCCCATACTGCCGCCGGACATAATCGCGCTGTGCCGCTGGACCGCGGATTATTACCAGCATCCCCCCGGAGAGGTATTCCACGCAGCTTTGCCTACCCAGCTGCGCAAAGTCGAAACAGCGCAGGCGCCCCTTATTTATTGGCAACACACCACCAAAGGCAAAGGCCTCCCAGAGCAGGCGCTCCGGCGCAGCCCCAAGCAACAGCAGGTGCATCAACTGTTGCTCCAGCACGGCCGCTTGAGCGATGTAGAACTCAAAACGTTTGGTGTCAGCCGAACGGCGCTCAGGTCGTTGCTCGAAAAAGACTTGGTGTGCTGTGAAGCTGGTGAACCAATTCATCAGCCCGCTTCACCTTTAGCTACTGACTTTTTGCTAGCGGAAATGCCACAGCAGCTCAATCAGGAACAGCAGACTGCGCTGGATCGCATCCGCTACCACCACTACCAGACCTATCTGTTGGAAGGCGCGACCGGCAGCGGGAAAACAGAAGTCTATCTCCACGCCATCGCCCGAACTCTGCAAGCCGGCCAACAAGTGCTGATGTTGGTACCGGAGATTGGCTTGGCGCCGCAAACTCTCAGCCGGTTTCGCAATCGCTTTCGAGTGCCGATTGTGCAACTGCATTCTCACATCGCCGAAGTCGAGCGCGCCAAGAACTGGCGTGCAGCTGCAAATGGTGAGGCGCGCATTGTCATCGGCACCAGGCTGGCGATATTTACTCCCATGCCCTTCCTGGGCCTGATTATTCTGGATGAAGAACACGATCTGTCATTTAAACAGCAGGACGGCTTGCGCTACTCCGCGCGGGATCTTGCGGTGATGCGCGCTTATAAGGCCGAAATCCCCCTGGTTCTCGGCTCGGCAACCCCATCTCTGGAAAGTCTGCAAAATGCGTTGGGGGATCGCTACGAGCACCTCCAGCTGAAAGCTCGCGCGGGCGGAGCGCAGCCTCCCCGACTGGAAACGGTGGATATGCGCCACGAGGACATCAACAGCGTTCTTAGTGTGAGGGCAATGAGCGCGATCCAGCAGACGCTTGGGAACGGCGAACAGGTATTGGTATTCATCAATCGCCGAGGTTTTGCCCCGGCACTGCTGTGCCGACACTGCGGCTGGGTCGCCAACTGCAGTGCCTGTTCCGCGCGAATGACTCTGCACAGCCAGCCCTACCACCTGCATTGCCATCACTGCGATTTGCAACGTCCGTCACCCAAGCAGTGTCCCAGTTGCAACTATCCCAAACTGGTGGCGCTCGGCCGGGGCACCGAACGATGTGAAGCGATTTTGCAGCACCATTTCCCCGAAACTCCCGTTCTGCGGGTGGATCAGGATTCCATGAGGCGCAAATCCGCCATGGCCGATTTGAATCAAAGGCTAGAGCAGGGCGAGCCCTGCATTCTGGTCGGCACGCAGATGCTGGCGAAAGGACATCACTTTCCCAAGGTCACCCTCGCCATACTGCTGGATGTGGATCAAGGGCTTTTCAGCGGCGACTTCCGCGGACCTGAGCGCATGGGCCAGCAGCTCACCCAGGTTGCGGGCCGCGCAGGACGCGGCGATCTGCCGGGCACGGTGTTGCTGCAAACCTATCAACCGGACCACCCTCTTCTGCAGCTGCTGTTACGGGAGGGTTATCACACCTTTGCCCAAACGCTATTGCAGGAAAGATCGTTCGCCCGCCTGCCGCCCTACTGGGCCATGGCACTGATGAGGGCTGAATCCAAACGAGCGGAAAACGCAGTGGACTTTCTCAAGCAGGTCTTGCAGATCGCGCGGACGCTTCGTATGCCCGGGCCGGACCACGCCTACCTCGGCCCATTGCCAGCACTGATGGAAAAGTGCAATCACCGCTTTAGGTTCCAACTGCAAATCAGTAATGCACGCCGCGGGGAACTGCAGCTGTTTCTGAAAAATCTGGTGGAACGGGTGGAGACCCTGCCCCTCGCGCAGCGTGTGCGCTGGAGTCTAGATGTCGATCCCCAAGACATGGGTTGAAGCCTCGTTCGCGTCCGCCTATCCTCAACGCGCGGTGTTTTCATCCTGATCACAGGCTACAATGAGTGCCGCTTCTCAAAAATTCCGGTGACCTACTAGACCATGGCCAATCAATCCTCCAATTCCAAAGTACCCGGTTGGGTGTGGCTGTTCACGGGTGTGATTCTCGGCGCTTTCATCATGTTCCTGATGCGCCTGAGCGATCTCCAGCCGACGCCAGGCGTGCGCTCATCACCGACGGCGAAAGCCGCACCCGCGGAGGAAACCAAAACGCCGGCGAAATACGATTTTTATAAAATTCTGCGCGACACTGAGGTACCTGTAACCACATCGCGTACGCCAAGCACGGCGCCCCAGAAGAAGGTGGAAGAAAATGTTGACTATCTTCTGCAAGTAGCGTCGTTTCGCTCCGCCACCGAAGCCGAGCAGGTGAGAGCGGAGCTCACTTTACTGAATTTCAACGCGCGCATCGAGCAATCACCAGCCAAAGAAGGGCAGATCTGGCACCGGGTAATCGTCGGTCCCTTCACCAATCGTTCGCAATTAGCCAAAGCACGGGACACCTTGCTCTCGAACCGCTACCAAGCGATGCTGCTCACGCGCAAACGCGACGGCTAAGCGATCAAACCCTTCTTTAATTCCGATCTGACCGCCCGCTCAGCAACTTGAAATAGCGGGCGCCGCCCCAACTTCTGCACGTTCAATTCATCGCAGCTGCCAATAAACTGCAGCTCCTACTGCTTAAGGGTTTTTTGTGGAACAGTACCGCGGCACCACCATTGTGTCCGTGCGTCGCAACGGCAAAGTCGTCATTGGCGGCGACGGCCAGGTCTCGCTCGGCAATACCATCATGAAAGGCAACGCCCGCAAAGTTCGCCGGCTCTACCGCAATCAAGTTATTGCCGGTTTCGCGGGCGGCACCGCCGACGCCTTTACATTATTCGAACGCTTCGAAGCCAAATTGGAAAGCCACGGCGGCAATCTGGTACGCGCCGCTGTCGAATTGGCAAAGGATTGGCGCACCGATCGAGCCCTGCGCCGACTGGAAGCTTTATTGGCGGTAGCAAATGCCGAAGCTTCATTGATCATCACCGGTAACGGCGACGTGATTCAGCCGGAAAATGATTTGATCGCCATAGGCTCCGGCGGCGCTTTCGCGCAATCAGCAGCTCGCGCGCTGTTGGAAAATACTGAATTGGATGCCCGCAGCATCGTCGAAAAAAGTTTGAATATCGCCGGCGATATCTGCATTTACACCAATCACAATCTCACCATTGAAGAACTCGAATTTTGAGCCTGCCATGACCCAGATGACTCCCCGCGAAATCGTGCATGAATTGGATAAACATATCGTCGGCCAACAGGCGGCCAAACGCGCGGTGGCCATCGCCCTGCGCAATCGCTGGCGCAGAATGCAGTTGAGCCCAGAACTGCGCAATGAAGTCACACCCAAAAATATTTTAATGATCGGCCCCACTGGCGTGGGCAAAACCGAAATTGCCCGCCGCCTCGCCAAGCTCGCCAACGCGCCTTTTATAAAAGTTGAAGCGACCAAATTTACCGAAGTTGGTTACGTGGGCCGCGATGTGGAATCCATAGTGCGCGACCTG
>JBQGED010000373.1:0-3600 GCA_052039425.1 Sphingobacterium griseoflavum
TGGATTCCGCCACCATTGCCGATTTCAACGCCGCGTTCAAAGCTGGCACTCTCACCTCAGAGCAACTGGTGCACTTGTACCTAAAGCGCATAGCCGCCTACGATCAGCAGGGGCCGTACCTCAATTCGATCATCAATTTGAATCCGCAGGCGCTGGCAGAAGCGGACGCGCTGGACGCAGCGCTCAAGCGCACCGGCAAACTCAACGGCCCTTTGCACGGTGTGCCGGTGCTGGTGAAAGACTGTATCGACGCCGTCGGCATGCCCATGACCGCCGGCTTTCAAGGCTGGAAAAATTACGTCCCGCCCACTGACGCGCCTCTGGTGGCGAATATCAAAAACGCCGGCGGCATCATCCTCGGCAAAGCGTCCCTGTCGGAATTCACTCGCGGCGGCGGGGACAACATCAATTCCGTGCTCGCGGGTTACGCCCGCAATCCCTATAACACGGCCTTCGCCACTGGCGGTTCCTCGGGCGGCACCGGCGCGGCTATTGCCGCTAATTTCGCCCTGGTGGGGGTGGGCACGGACACCGGCGGCTCCATTCGTATGCCTGCGGCGCACAATGCGCTGGTCGGTCTGCGCCCTACGGTGGGGCTGATCTCCCGCACCGGTATTCAGCCCAACAACAGCGTGCGCGACACCGCCGGACCTATGACCCGCACGGTGGCGGACACGGCGATTTTGCTCGACGCTATGGTGGGGCTGGACAAGCAGGACCCGGCTACTCTGCGTGCCAAAGGCCATATCGCCAAAACCTATACCAGCAGTTTGAAAAAAGACGCTCTGAAGGGCGCGCGTCTCGGGGTATTGCGCCAGGTGTTCACTCCGGCCACCACCGACCCGCGCATTATCGCCAACTTTGAAAAGACTTTGACGGAATTGCGCGCCGCCGGAGCCGAGATCATCGATCCCTTCGAGGTGCCGGAAATCAAGAATCTGCCGCGGGCCCCGCAGACCGGCGCGCGCCGCAAAGCGGACATGATCAAGTTTCTCGCCGAGCATCCGGGCATCCCTTATCCCTCACCGGAGGCCATAGCCGCCTCCAAACTCGCCCATCCGCTGCATCAGCCTGGGCTTGAAGCCGACGCCGCATCAGGAGATCCAGAAACCGACGAGGCCACCATCAAAGGCCTGGAAATCGAAGCCACTTACCGAGCCGCGTTCACCAAAGCCATGGACGCCGGCAAGATCGATGCGGTCATCTTCCCGGTTTGGGCGCAGCTGCCAGTGGTCAATGGCGACCGCAATACTCAGGTGATGACCGACGAACCCAATCCCGCTGGCGGCGTGACCGGGCTCAGCAGCAGCCTGACTTTTGTTGGCAGCACTTTGCAGTGGCCGGCGCTCTCCGTGCCCAATGGTTATCTTGGGCAGGGGCTGCCGGTAGGGCTGCAGATACTCGGCCGCGCCTGGGATGAGGCCAAGTTGCTCGGCTATGCCTATGCCTACGAGCAGGCGACACTCTATCGCCGCCCGCCTGCCAGTACACCGCCGCTGGCCGCCGGTGCGGCCCTAAGCACAACCACCGGGAGGCATTGACGAATTGCATGATCACGAGATTGGTTTGGGGAGTCGTGGTGCTCGCCGCCGTCGGCGGCCTGGCGTATCCCAAAGTGAAACCCATGCTGGCGGACAAGTCCGCAGCGGCGGTCAGTGGCTCGGTGGCGACACCCTTTCGGTCTGGGCCTCTGAAGGTGAAAACCTTTCTGGTGGAGCCGACGCTGTTTGCGGAAACCCTATCCGCCACTGGCACTGTGCGGGCGGACGAGAGTGTGGAATTGCAGGCAGAGATCAGCGGCAAAGTCGTGAGCATCAATTTCACCGAGGGCACGTTGGTGAAAAAGGGTGATCTGCTGGTGAAGCTCAACGACTCCGATCTGCGCGCTAACCTGGAGCGCTATCGTCACAGCAAGGATCTCGCGGAGGTGCGTTTCCGTCGTTATTCCCAACTGTTCAATCAGAAGGTGGTGACCCAGGACGATTACGACAGCGCTTTCAGTGAGATGAATGTGCAGCAGTCGTTTATCGACCTCTATGAAGCGCAGATCGAGAAAACCGAAATCCGCGCCCCTTTCGACGGTGTCGTCGGGCTGCGTTATGTGAGTGTAGGTGCCCTGGTCACCGCCAGTACCCAGATCGCCACTTTGCAGCGCCTGGATGAACTGAAGATCGATTTTTCCGTGCCGGAGAAATACGCCGGCCGTATCAAGGTGGGCAGTGACATTCGCTTCTCCGTCGCCGATGGCCTGCGCCAATACAGCGGCCGCATCTACGCCATAGACCCGCGCATCGACAGCGGCACCCGTTCGCTGATGGTGCGCGCGGTGGGAGCCAATCCCGACGGCAGCCTGCTACCGGGTGCTTTCACCAATGTGATGGTGCCGCTGCAACAGCTCGCCGATGCTGTGCTGATTCCGGCGGAGGCTGTGATTCCCGGGCTGGATGAGAAAAACGTGTTTGTGATTCAGGACGGTGTGGCCCAGCGTCGCGCCGTGGAAACCGGGTCGCGCACTTCCACCCAGGTGCAGATTCTCTCCGGCCTGCAGCCGGGGGATAGGGTGATTACGTCCGGGCTGCAGACCATGCGCGCCAACCAACCGGTGGAAGCCCTCAACGATACCAACCTCCCGGTGCGGGATGCCACTGGGGAACCTAAAACCGCCCGCCCGGCAGGCAGTGCCGCATCGGTTGACGCCACCGCAGACCAAGCGGCCTGAGCTGAGGACATCCCATGACGCTCTCGGAAGTCAGCATCCAGCGCCCGGTACTTACCATTGTGATTTCCCTGTTCATTCTGTTGATGGGAGGGTTGAGTCTGCTGCAGCTGCCGGTGCGGGAATACCCCGCCGTGGACCCGCCAACCGTGTCCATTACCACCAGCTATCCCGGCGCTGCGGCGGAGGTCATGCAGACCCAGGTGACCGAGCGCATCGAAGAGGCAGTCAATACCGTGGCGGGGATCGACACTCTGAGTTCGGTGAGCCGCGAGGGCGCCAGCGTAATCACCGCCGAATTCACTTTGGATACCGATCTGGATGTGGCCGCCAGCGATGTACGCGACCAGTTGTCCCGCGCCGCGCGCAACCTGCCCGCCGACGTGAATCCGCCGATATTAAATAAAGCGGATGCCGACTCCTCACCCATCTTCGGTGTCGCCCTCAGCAGTCAGACGCGCTCGCAGCTGGAGCTTGGCGCCTTTGCCGACTCCCTCAAGGAGCGCCTGCAGACGGTGCCCGGCATCGCCAGCGTCGATATGCCGGCGGAAAAGCGCTACGCCATGCGATTGTGGATGGACCCGGAAAAACTCGCCGCCTACGGTATTTCGCCCATGGATATCCGCCAGGTTCTGGCGCGGGAGAACGTCGAACTGCCGGCAGGGCGCATCGAGGGCGCGTCGGTGGAATTTCCGGTGAAGACCCTGTCGCGGCTATCCACGGTGGATGAATTCAATAATCTGATCGTCAAACGCAGCGATGACCGCATAGTGCGCTTCCGCGATATCGGCTACGCGCAATTGGGCGCGCAGAACGAGCGCGGTGCCTTGAAGATGGACGACACCCCCATCGCCGGTCTGTATTTCAAACAGCAGCCGGGCGCC
>JBQGED010000374.1:0-11902 GCA_052039425.1 Sphingobacterium griseoflavum
TCTAGCATATTTTCAATTCCGCTTTGAATACCGCCAGAATCGTGTATGTCTGCTAAAGACTGGGGAAATACCTTTGTTGGAAACACCAGCGGAGTTGCGCAGGAAAAAGGATTGGTCTGTGACAGCAGGCATTGAAAAACCACTTGGAGCAAAACCGGCAGTGAATAGGCTATCGCGATATGATGAAAGCCACCGCTGCTTGCGGCATAAGCTTGTGCTTCCGCTTCGTTGACATATTCGATAGTGCAGCGAGGGGCCAAATCCGGTCGGTTCGCGCTGCGGCAGAATTCGCGCAGTAACAGATAGGCGCTACGCTGTGACACGGCGTAAAGTGACTGAATATGCGGGTTAAAGTTGGAGTAAGGGAATAATGCAATTTCGTGTTTAGAAAAATAGTACCAAAAGGCATCTAGTGCGTGGACGGAGCTGAATTCTTTCGCAACCTCACTGAAATGTGACAAACCGCAGTCATTCATAATCCTTAATGTCCGTGACGACCAAAAAATCCGTGCGATATAGGCGACGGCCATTGTCGATATGTTCAGTGCACACGTCGATCAATTTGCGCAAGTCATCATCGGTAAGATGTTGGTCGCCGTCGGTGGTGGCGAGATTTTCCGTCACTGGCTCCGCGAGAGTGATGGCATAAAGACTGTAGCAACCCATTTTCTCCGGAGCGTAAAATTTATCTTCGTGAAGACTGGGCACGTATAGCACGGAGGCGCGCAAGCGGGTGTCAGTTTGATAAATGGTGGGTGCAATGATTTGACAATGGTCCGCCGGATCCAGCAGAAAAAGCAGGCCGTGGCCCGCTGTCGATGCGTGGAAGCAAATTCTTATTCGGTCATCACCCTGCAATCGCAGGCCGACAGGGTGGCGGGCTGCACGGCGAAACGCGAGCGCGGCATTGCTGCGATCTACATCAAAACGGATGACACCCTCACCGTTGTGAACGGGCAGCTGGCGCAGTTCATCGATAAGCAGTGTTTTTTTTGTCTGAATATTTTTCGCAATGAATAAGCCCCGGGCTTGATACTCCACTTTGGCTGATGCTTTGAATTGGGAAAGATCAGAGCAATTCCAAATGTTAATGGGTATACCCAACGCCTCGCAGAGTTCATGGACATAGCCTTGTCTGGTTTTCCAATAATCGGCTTTTTCACTGCTCAAATACTGATTTAGGTTATCCAGTGCGCGCGTGTGATCCCCGCGGAATAGCTTTAGAAATTTCGGCATGTGATTGAGCAGATATTTGACCGGCATCTGCTGAAATTCCTGCATGGCCAAATTGTGCTCGGCGCACCACCAGAGCTTCTGGCGGCGGAGTGATCGGCTTTTCATTTATGCGTCCTTGGCGTTGGTTGTCGTTCAATCTTCCATTTATTCGTGATTATGTAAACAATCTTGCGGGGAAAGTTGCGGACTGGTGTGAAATAAAAGCAAAAATTTTTGCTTCAGAAAATATTCTGGACTCGGTAGGTGAGGGAGGTAGGGGTTGGCAGCTTTTTTTATTTTGAATGGCAATTTGCCGCAGTGAATATAAAAGCTCCCGAAGGAGCTTTTATATAGCAAGCTTTATCAGCTTTCCGTATCGAAGTCATAATCCATGGTTTCTGCGGGGCCCTGTAGATAGTACCCCTGGATATAGTGCACGCCGGATTGCCACAGCTTTGACAACACACTGGCGTTCTCCACGAACGGCACGATAGTGATTTTTTCGTGCTCGTGAATTTGGCTCACCAGGGTGCTTAATGCTTCAGGTTCACCGCCGCCGCTTTGTAATTCCTTGGTAAAAGAGCCGTCCACTTTTATGTATTGCGCCGACACATGCTCAAGCGCGCTGAACGGGTTGAGCGCGCAGCCGAAGTGGCTGATGCTACAGTCGCAACCCAGCGCAGTCACTTGTGCAGTGAAAGACTTGGCAATATTCAGATGATCGTTAATGTCATTTTCCTGCAGCTGGAAAATGATCGCATCGGGTGGCAGTTTCGCCGCCTTGAAAGCAACCCCTAGCCAAGGGGGCAGGGTGGTGTCCTTCAGCGATTCTTTACTGAGGTTAATGATGAGGCGGGTGTTATTACCGGCTGCGCGGTGCTGCGCCAGTAGCTTAATCGCTTCGAGAATCACCCAGCGGTCAATTTTTGTGGTCGCGCCGATTTCCGCAGCGACATCAAGAAACTCCGTGGGTGACAATCCGGAATTGTTTTCATCCACCATCCGCAGCAGCACTTCGTAGTGCTCTTTGTCCGATCCGCGCAGGCTGAGGATGGGTTGGAACAGCAGGCGGAATTTGCCGCGGTTGAGGGCGTTCTGAACCATCTTGGCGATTTCTTTCGCGGAGCGCCCACTTTTGCCGGGCTCCACTTCCTCCTCGTAGGTCGTCGCGAGGATGTTTTTGTCTTTCTGCGCTCGCGTAATGGTCAGCTCCAGAGCTTTAAGCGCGTGAGACACCGGTGTATCAGAGTTGCTGGTGGTTTCGTTGATGATGGCGATGCCCACGTAGTAGAGGAACTGCAGAGTGGCACCGTCTATGTCGACAATCTGGCTGCGCAGGGCCTTGGCAATCTCTTCGCCACGCGCCTGCGCCGCATCCACATTGATTTTAGGGCTCAGCAACATAAAACCTGCTTCATTGAAGCGGCATAGGGTTTCGCCTTCTTTCACCAAGTTTTTGGCGTGGGCGGCGATTGTCCCCAGCACAATATCGGCAGAGGCTAATCCCATTTTCTGTTGCACCGTTTCCAGGAAGTCGGTGATGCCGATGTACAGCAATGCGCCGGTGGTTTGGTTGCTGACCGCCGCATCGACGGTTTCTTCCAGCTTTTCGATCAGGTAGTTCTTGTTATGCAGTCCGGTCACCAGATCCTGGTGGCGAATCTGCTGCAGTTGCGCTTCCAACTCGCTGTTATCGGTGTTATTGGCGCGCACCACGAATTGAATGCACAGTTCTTCTTCGTACTGGGATTTGCGGACCTCGACGTTGAGGGTTTTTTTGCCGTGTTCGCGGGTTTCTGCCTGAAAGGCCAGCTTGCTGGTTTCCACATCGCTGCCGCGCAGCATGAATTCTTTGAGGAAGTCTTTAACTCGTTCCTGATCGCGGTCGTCAACCATGTCGATCACGGGCATACACTCAAGGTCATCCCGGTCGCGAAAACCCAACAGTTCGGCAAAAGATTGGTTGGTATAAAGGAACATGCCGTCTTGGACAAAGGCGATTGCGTCGCGGGAGCTGTCGAGGAGCTGCTGGTTGCGACGCTCGATTTCCTTGTAGCGACGCTCTGCTAGGCGCTGTTGCGCGCGGTTTTCGCGATTGATCAACTCGCGGTTGATCACCTGGAGCAAATGCTGGTCCTCATCCAGGCGCACTACATCCACAGCGCCGTGCTTCATACCCTCGACTATCGGGTGCGTACCTTCGTCGTCCGTTAACAAGATCAGTGGCACATCCTTGGCGAGACGGCGAACCTGCTTGATTGCATTGGCCGGCGGTACATTTTGGGTGGCGTCGAGCCCGATGATGAGATCCCAGGATTGCTCTTGCAGCAGTTTTACTAATGCTTCTTCACTTTCCACATGTTGAGCCCTGGTCGGTCTGCCTGCGTTGTTCAGCATGCTGATCAGGCGCTCTGCTTCGGAACGTGAGTCGTTGAGGATCAATAATCGTACGGTTGGGTTGGAGGTCATACCACTTCTATTGTTATGGTAGGAGCGGGTGGCCGCTCGGCGTTTCCCCGGTGAAGCTGATGATAACTGTGGCGCCCACGGGGATTGAGTAAGCACACCAGTTTACTGAAATACCAAGTATAGTCCTAGCCTGAGCGGGTGCCGGCTTTACTGTGCATTTTCAAAAATCGGTGCGATCACCAGACAGTGTTTCAAAGCTGAACAGCTTAAATTTGCTGGTGGCAAATACACATTTGTTCAAGCGCACGTCGATGACACTGTCTTCCTGTTTGAGTTTGACCCGAACGTTTTCCTGGAAGGGGACGGAGGCAGTGAGCAAACTGGGTGGCTGATTCGCCATGTTCGGTGTGGGTATATGAATGGCCCGCATATAGTCAGAATACCCGCCCATATCAAACACACACGCGGCGCCGTAGGGGACCGGTTGATGAGTCAGCAGCTGGATGCCAAGCTGCGAGCCGCCTTTCAGTTGCTTGATCCAGCGCACCACACCGATGCTCCAAACCCGCCGGTCCGGCTCGCGTAAACCAATCAATTCTCCTGCTTCAATCCGGCTCGAAGGCAGATCGCCCTGCCAGAACAGGCAATAGCCGCCGGCACTCACGTTCTGCAGCAGTATGCGGAAGGTTGTCTGACGTGTGGTTTTGGTGGTTTCAAAATCCTTCTTGCCGCTCATGCTGGCAATCAGCGCGTCAAAACCGCCGGACAAAAATGAATCGCCAAACATTTCTTCTTTAGGGTTAATGAATTGGTCGAACTCCACTCCACCACACAGTTGGTAATGACAATCGATTACCCCGACACAGGCATCCACTTCAATATCTAAGCGCCGGCGCTCCTGATGACGCTGCGCCGGATTGCTCCAACAGTGCAGCATGTGTTCGACCAGGCTGGCGGGCATATCGGATGGAATGGATATGGACGGAGCTTGATTGAGCCAATCCGAGCCTCCGCCCAATTTGCCACCACTTAATTTGCTGAGCTGGTTCACCAAAGTGTGAAAATCCAGCTCGAGTACACGGTGATTGGGATTGCCGTCATAGCGGTTCTTGGAGATGGGGCCGCTGTCCTGATTCAAATCCACCAGAAACAGGTTGCTGTCATCAGCGGTGGCTGATGGCAGTAGCTTGACCAAGCGCGCCCAGCTTTCCAAAGAGCGGAACGCCGCCGCGATATCGTATTGCGCCAGTTGGTTGGGGCGGACGCTGGCCAGCGCCAGGAGGCGCACATAGAGATCAGTGAGGGTAACGGCGGAGCTGCCGGCTGAGGTTGGTGCTGTCTCAGCGTGCAGGTCGTAATATTCGCCGACTTGATAAAGAACATGAGCGCGCTGCCACATGCTGGGCGGAATTGTGGTGTACAACTGGTAGGCACGCAGCATCAACAGACTGAGCGCGTTCATGGCGCGGTATAGACTGTTAACCAACAGCTCGCGCTGAGCCGGCTTGAGTTTTTTCTGCTCTATCAACTCTTTGATGCAGAGGGTGTAACCGTCCAGGAGGTGCTTTTGGAGGGCTTGAGCGAGCAGGGCAGTTTTTTGCGCGGGTTCGGGCAGAATCAGCGGTTGCTGCAAAAAATCTTTGAGGAGTCCCTGGAGGGATTGTTGCGTGACCGGCCAGAGGGCCTCAAGCATTTCATAGCGGGTTTTGGTATCGGTTTTAAGGTGACCCACTTCGGGAATTGCATCGTACAACTGAATACAGGTGTGTTTTACCTGTGTCAGCTTGAGTTGGTCGATCCAAGCTTTCACCTTGAGCAGTTTATTGCTTTCGCAAAAGCTCAGCAGGTTAATATCCTGCGGCGGCAATTTGAACTGTGAAAGACCTAAAATCGGCTCGAATAAATGACTCATTAAAAGACCTTTATGCCATCCTGGCCATTATTAACGCGTTATATTGTCGGCTGTCTTGCCGACTGGCAAGGGCTCGGTCAATCGGAGCTTATCTGTCAAGTATAGACTTGCCTCCCGGTTCCCACTCACAGGGGGGCTACAGGGGTCTTGGAGCCCTCGTGAGGTGTTTCCCTTACCAGTTTCGGTACCAAATAGCCCGGCAGGAGTGTCAGCAGTTCTCCATACAGAGCCTTGGCGTCCGTGTCGCTCACGGTGAAGTGGGCGGCGCCTTTTACCTTATCTAATAGATGAAGGTAGTAAGGCTGGACGTTGATATCGAACAGCTTTTCGCTCAATGTCGCGAGAATTCTGCTGTTGTCGTTAATCTTTTTCAATAGCACCGACTGATTCAATGCCTGAATCCCCCCGTTTGTGAGAGCTGTGACCCCTTTTGCCACCTCCGTGTCGATCTCCTGGGGATGATTGCAATGCATCACCATAAGAGTGCGCAAGCGCGGATGTGTTATGGCTTCCACCAGCTCCGGCGTCATGCGGCTCGGCAGGATGATCGGATAACGCGAGTGGATGCGCAGCCGTTTGATATGACCAATGTCCGCGATCTGCTGCACAAGCCAGGCCAGTTGTTTATCGCTAAGGGATAGGGGGTCGCCGCCACTCAGAATCACCTCGTTGACCTCCGGCGCACGGTGGATGTAGTCGAGCGCTTTCAGCCATTCCGGGCGGCTCAGCTGGTTGTCCTCGTAGGGAAAATGCCGCCGGAAACAGTAGCGGCAATTGATTGCGCATTGGGTGGCGGCGATCAGCAGGACGCGAGAGTGATATTTGTGAACCAGACCGGGCACCGGGTTAAAGCGGCCTTCATCCAAAGGATCCTTATCATATCCGGGTGCTGGGTCGAGTTCAGCGCCGATTGGCAACACCTGCAGGAGCAATGGATCGTACGGATCGCCGGCTCGTATGCGGGATAAATAAGACTCCGTAAGACGCAGAGGAAATTGCCGATTGGCCTGCTCTGCCGCTTCCAGCCATTCGGGACCGAGTTGCAAACGTTCGATCAGTATCCTTGGGTCCTGTATCAGTTCCTTAAGCTCTTCCTGCCAGCTTTTTATCTGCCAAGTTGGCACGGTTCGCGGTATCATGTGCGCCTTTTTTATCAGTACCCGATAACTTGATTGAATGAATTGAGGACAAAATGGCTAGCTATTCTACCAGTGAATTCCGCAGCGGTATGAAGGTAATGTTGGACGGGGATCCCTGCTCTATCGTGGAAAACGAGTTCGTCAAGCCGGGTAAAGGCCAGGCGTTCAACCGTGTGCGTTTAAAGAATTTGAAATCCGGGCGCGTATGGGAGCGTACCTTCAAGTCCGGTGAAAGCCTGGAAGCGGCAGATGTGGTGGACCGCGAAATGCAGTATCTCTACAACGATGGCGAGTTCTGGCATTTCATGCACCCGGAAACCTTCGAGCAATTGCAGGCCGATCCTGACACCGTGGGCGAAGCCGCCAAATGGCTACGCGAACAGGATGTCGTGACTCTGACTTTGTACAACGGCGAGCCTTTGGCCGTTACTCCACCCAACCACGTCGAACTTGAGGTAGTGGAAACCGACCCCGGCTTGAAAGGTGATACTGCTCAAGGCGGCACCAAGCCGGCTACTCTGTCCACTGGTGCGGTAGTTAAAGTGCCTCTATTCGTTTCCATTGGCGACGTTTTGCGTGTGGATACGCGCACGGGCGAATACCTGGGTCGCGCCAATAAGTAATTACCCGTTCGGGCGAGGTCGCCATGTTTCAATCGAGCGCCAGCCTGGACCTTCTGCAAAAACGCGCGCAGTTGCTTCATCAGCTGCGCGCGTTTTTTTTGGCTCGGGACATTATGGAAGTTGACGTGCCGGCCTTGGGGCTGGCCACGGTGACGGACGTGCACCTGGAGCCTTTGCGCGTCCCCGGCGTCGGCTATCTGCAGACATCGCCAGAGTACTTTATGAAGCGGCTTTTAGCTGCGGGCTCCGGCTCTATCTACTATTTAGGCAAAGCCTATCGCCGGGATGAATCCGGTAGGCGCCACCGGGCGGAGTTTACGATGCTCGAGTGGTACTGCGTCGGGCTGGACGATCACCAGCTTATGCAGCAGATGGCCGAGCTTTTTCTGACGCTCGACCCCACGGCGGCAATCCGCCACCGCAGCTATGGCGAGGTCTTTCAGGAACTTTTAGGCTTGTGTCCCCACCGCGCGACATTGGCGGAGCTGCAGTCAGTGATAGCGTCCCACCTGGAACTGCATTCACCCCTGGATAACAAAAGCGCTTGTCTTGATCTTCTGTTCAGTTGCTGCATAGAGCCGCGTCTGGATACCGGTATTACCTTTATTTACGACTATCCGCGCGAGCAATGCGCGCTAGCGCGCCTCGGGGTGAATCCGGATGAGTTGACAGTGGCGCGGCGCTTTGAGGTGTATTGGAATGGAATGGAGCTCGCCAATGGTTATTGGGAGTTGTGCATTGCCGAGGAGCAGCGGCAACGCTTCGAAAGTGATCGCCATATCCGCGCCGCCGGTGGCTTGGAGGTCCCAGATGTGGATGAGCGCTTTCTCGCGGCTTTAGAAGCAGGCCTGCCGGATTGCGCCGGCGTAGCCTTGGGGGTGGATCGGTTGTTGATGTGCCTGAGCGGCGCCAAGGATATTCGCGAAGTGATGCCGTTTGCCGATGGTTAACCCGCGTCTTGGCAGTCCCGATCACAGCTGATTTCGTGATTCATATCCAGCGCCGGTGACGCCGTGCGTGGCTTGCCGACTTCCACCGCGGGTACGCCAACCACGGTGGTGTGTGGCGGCACTGGCTTCAGTACCACACTGCCGGCGCCGATTTTGGCCCCCGCGCCGATTTCGATATTGCCCAGAATTGTTGCCCCCGCGCTGATCAATACGCCTTTGCGCACTTTCGGGTGGCGATCGCCCGTTTCCTTGCCCGTGCCGCCGAGAGTAACCGCCTGCATGATCGACACGTCATCGTCCACCACGGTGGTCTCGCCGATCACTATCCCCGTGGCGTGGTCAAGCATTATGCCTTTGCCAATCCGTGCAGCCGGGTGTATGTCCACGCCGAAGGTGAGGGCTATGTGACTCTGGAAAAAGTAAGCCAGGGCAAAACGCCCCTGTTGCCAGAGCCAATGCGCTACGCGATAGCACTGCAGGGCCTGGAAACCCTTGAAGTATAAAAATGGCAGGCAGTATTCGTTACAGGCGGAATCCCGTTCGAACACCGCTTCTATATCGGCGCGGGCGGCTTCGCCTATGCTGCGGTCAGTGCGGAGAGCTTGGTCGATGATCTCCCGTACCTGCAGCGCGCTGATGGCGGCACTACCGAGCTTTTGCGCGAGGTGGTAGCTAAGTGCGTCTTCGAAAGAATCGTGATTCAAAATAGTCGCATGCACAAAGCTGGCGAGGGCGGGTTCATTGTGGGCCTGGTCGCGGGTTTCCTGTTTGATGGTTTCCCATACCGGATCATGGCGATGCTGCATGCAGATATCTCAGGGTTAAGGATTTTTGCATTATTGGGCCTGTATTGGAGAAATTCCAGTGGCGACGGACGGTCATGTGGCTTTTTGGTGCGCTCGATGAAAAGTGTTCCAAAATGGTGCTTTTCTCGCGCGTTTAAAATATGGCGATTGGCAAAATATCAGCCGCTCCTCGCTCTCTTTTGCGACTGGGCCCACATTTATCTCTACCACTCTATAAGAATAGGCCGATTTTCTATCTGGGCGGGTTGTGGCACCGCAATTGCTGAGCTTCCTGCGCGGAGTCTATAGGTGATTAGGCTCAGCAGTTTGTCCAGGCAGAGGACTTATTAATTCGCAGCGCAAAGACATTTGCCTTCCGCAGTTGCGAAGACTCAGTTAGAATTCGGCGCAAAATGGACAGCTAGGGTTCCGGTTGTTGCAAAACAATGTCTGGTCCGAGAGCTGTCGACCTTCTACAAGATTGTTTTTCCAAGTCGAAAAACGAGCTCAAGAAGGTTACACGGCGGGATAAAAGCCCGGGAGGTTCGAAATGGCAAAAAGTGTGAAATGCACTCGAGTAGCTGTTGAGTCCTCTGCAATTGATTCGTGTAACCCTTTGGAGGTTCGTAATGACTGGCCGATTTTCCCGCGTTTTATTTATATCTCTATTTTCCTGTTGCGCCGCTTTATCTTCATTATCCGTTTCTGCTGCCGAGCGTAAAAAATTCAGTGTTTGTTGGTCCATTTATGTCGGTTGGATGCCATGGGGTTATGGCGCCGAGCAGGGCATCGTTAAAAAGTGGGCGGAAAAATACGGCATTGAAATCGATGTCGTGCAGATCAATGACTATATCGAGTCCATCAATCAGTACACCGCGGGGAAATACGATGGCTGTTCCATGACCAATATGGACGCATTGACCATTCCTGCGGCGGGCAATGTTGATTCCACCGCGTTGATCGTCGGAGACTTTTCCAACGGCAATGATGGCATTGTGCTGAAAAATCAAAAAGATTTAAAAGCGATCAAAGGCCAGAAAGTAAATCTTGTTGAATTGAGCGTTTCGCATTATCTGCTGGCGCGCGCGCTGGACAGCGTAGGTCTGGCGGAAAAAGATATTAAAGTTGTTAACACCTCCGACGCCGATCTTGTCTCAGCATTTAATACTGCCGACGTTACTGCAGTAGTGACTTGGAATCCGCTGCTCTCAGAAATTCTTGCCTTGCCTAATACACACGCAGTTTTTGATTCCGCAAAAATCCCCGGTGAAATCATCGACCTGATGGTTGTCAACAGCAAAACACTGCAGGAAAATCCAAAATTCGGTAAAGCTCTGGTGGGTGCCTGGTACGAAATTATGGCATTGATGAGTGCCAATTCTGATGCGGGTCGTGCAGCGCGCGCTATCATGGGTAAAGCTTCCGGCACGGATCAGACGGGTTATGAAAGCCAGCTTGCCTCCACCAAAATGTTTTATCAGCCAGCAGAAGCGGTCGCGTTTACCAACAGCGCCCAATTGAAAACTACGATGCAGTACGTCGCGGAATTTTCCTTTGAACATGGTCTTTTGGGCGAAGGCGCGTCGGATGCAACATTTATCGGTGTTGAGACACCGTCTGGCATTTACGGCAACAGCAAAAATGTGCAATTGCGCTTCGACTCGACGTATATGCAAATGGCCGCAGACGGCAAGCTGTAATTTCCAGTCTGGAATTAAATAATGAAAAAATTGATCAATCGTGTGCCCCACCGCGCCGCGCGCTGGATACTGGGTATTTTGCCGTTTGTATGCTGCTTGGTGATTTATTTGGCGGCGTCCAACGCGCGTCTAGCGGAAAACGAAAATGACAAACTTTTGCCGTCTTTTTCCAGCTTTGCGAGCGCGATTGATCGGTTTGCTTTTACCCCAGATAAGCGCAGCGGTGAATATCTGCTGTGGCAAGATACCTCGGCCAGTTTATGGCGCTTGAGCTTGGGGATTGGTCTAAGCGCATTATTGGCTCTAGTGATCGGCATACTCAATGGTGCCATTCCTTATATGCGCGCGCCTTTGTCGCCGTTCATTACGGCAATTTCGTTGATTCCTCCCATGGCGATTTTACCTATTTTATTTATCGTGTTCGGTTTGGGTGAATTCGCCAAAGTCATGCTGATTGTCATCGGTATTGCGCCTTTTCTGATTCGGGACGTGCAGCAGCGCGCTCTTGAAATTCCGGCGGAACAGCTGATCAAGGCGCAAACGTTGGGCGCTAATACCTGGCAAATCATTGTGCGAGTTATGTTCCCGCAAATCATGCCGCGCTTGTTGGCCAGTGTGCGCTTGTCACTCGGCGCCGCCTGGTTGTTTTTGATCGCGGCGGAAGCAATTGCGGCGACCGAAGGCTTGGGTTATCGGATTTTTCTGGTGCGCCGTTATTTAGCGATGGATGTGATTTTGCCTTACGTCGCCTGGATAACTCTGCTGGCATTTTTACTGGATTATGTTCTGCGCAAAATATCCCGCGTGTGTTACCCCTGGTTTCATGCGCAAATCCAGTCAGCCGAAGGTTAAGGGAGCCGATACGCCATGGCATTAATCGAGATTCGCAATGTATGGAAAGAATATGGCCAGCAGGTCGTATTGGAGCAATTGAATAAATCCGTGGAGGAGGGTGAGTTCATCACCATCGTCGGTGCTTCCGGCTGCGGTAAAACCACTTTTTTGAAAATGCTGTTGGGAACTGAAGCGATTAGTCGTGGGCAGCTTCTGCTCGACGGCAAACCTCTGCCGGGAGAACCTGGTCCCGAGCGCGGCATTGTATTTCAGCGATATTCGGTATTTCCGCATATGCGTGTGCTGGACAATGTGGTGTTTTCTCTTGAGCTGGA
>JBQGED010000375.1:0-2675 GCA_052039425.1 Sphingobacterium griseoflavum
GCCATGCTGTTAGCGCCATTGCCCGCCACGAGAATGGTGCGGCGCGGGTCCAATGGCAGCACGCCGTTATTTTTCAGCAGCACCAGGGATTCCCGCACCGCCTGCCGCGCAAGTTCGCGATGGGCGTGGTTGCCGATCAGACCGGTTTGCCTGGCGGGTACACGGTCTGCGGGCGCGGGTTTCTCCCACAGGCCCGCGCGCATTTTCACCCGCAGGATGCGCGTTACGGCATCGTCGATGCGCGCCAGAGGAATGCGGCCGCTCCACACCTGGCCCATGGTATTGCGATAGAAGTTTTTCCAGTCAGGTGCTTTGGGGATCATAAACAGATCCACCCCGGCGTTGATGGCGTCCGCGCAGTTGTCGATGCTGCAGCCCGGAATATGGGCTATGCCCTGCCAATCGCTGACCACAACGCCATCGAAGCCGAGATGATTTTTCAACAGGTCAGTGAGCAGGCGTTTGTTCGCGTGGGAGTGGACATCGTCCCACCAACTGTAGCTCGCCATGATGGTCTGCACCCCCGCTTCTATGGCGGCGATGTAACCCGGCAAGTGGAGGCGGATCAGTTCGGCTTCATCCCCCTGGGTATCGCCCTGATCGTCACCGAACAAGGTGCCACCGTCGCCAATAAAATGTTTGGCGCAGGCGAGCACGCGGGTCTCCCCTAAAAAGCCGCTGCTGCCAGCTTTGCCCTGCAAGCCTTCCACCGCCGCAGCGCCCATCAGCGCCACCAGTTCGGGGTTCTCACTGAAACTTTCGTAAGTGCGGCCCCAGCGGATGTCCCGCGCCACTGCCACTGTGGGGGCGAAATTCCAGTCGATGCCGGTGGCAGCCACTTCCAGTGCGGTAGCGGCGGAAATTTTCTTCACCAGTTCAGGATTGCCGGTCGCCCCCAGAGCGATATTGTGGGGGAAGAGGGTAGCGCCAATCACATTGCCGTGGCCGTGCACCGCGTCCACACCCCACATCAAGGGAATCGGAATTTTGCGCGGGTCCGGTGCTATGGAGGCGCGATACAGCTTATCGGCGAGTTGTACCCAATCCTGGGGCGACGCATCGGTTTTGTCTCCCGGTGTCTGTCCGCCACCGTTAAGCACGGAGCCTATACGGAATTCGCGGATATCCGCCTCGGTAACGCTGCCGATATCCGCCTGAATCATCTGCGCGACTTTTTGCTCCAGGCTCATCTGCGCCACCAATTGCTGGATGCGCGCCTCCAGTTTTGGATCTGGCTCCACTGGCGATTTTGCTGTCGGCCAGGGGACAGAGGCGGGTTGCTGTTGCGGCGTCGCGTCAGGGGCGACAGCCGCCGGCGATTGACAGGCGCTAAGAGCACAGCAGAGTGCAGGGATCAACGCGAAAGCGGGAATCAAACGCATCAAAATCTCCGGGATTTATTATTGGTGTTTATCGAGAGGAGGTGGTGCAGCTATCGGGGTTAGCCTAAACCAACTCAGCAGAAATGGCCAAAGTTTTGCCCGGCGCCGTGCACTGGACATAAGGGTTTGTCGTAACTGCCGAGGAAAATCAGGGCGGGTGAATTTCTCAGCCATTTGGCGGCGTATCGGGCTAGAATAACGGCCTTTCTCTGTGAACCCTGACGCAAGTATCGATCCCATGGAACAACTGGTTTTACAGCCGCGCAAGACCGCTCGCGGCGAAGTGACGCTCCCCGGCTCCAAGAGTCTCTCCAACCGCATTCTGTTGCTCGCCGCACTGGCGAGCGGCACCACCACCGTAACCAACCTGCTCGACAGCGACGACGTGCGCCATATGCTCAACGCATTGCGCCAGCTCGGCGTTGCCTACACCCTCAGCGACGATCGCAAAACCTGCAAGGTGCAGGGCGTCGGGGGCGTGTTCAAGGTGGCGGAACCGGTGGAGCTGTTTCTGGGCAATGCCGGCACGGCAGTGCGCCCGCTGACGGCAGCGCTGTGCATCAGTGAAGGCACTTTCACCATCACCGGCGAACCACGCATGTACGAGCGACCCATCGGCGATCTGGTGGATGCCATGCGCGGCCTCGGCGCTGACATCACCTACAGCAGTCACGACGGTTATCCGCCGCTGGTCATTCGCGGCGATGCGCTTGCCGGTGGTGAAGCAGGCATTAAAGGCAATGTATCGAGCCAGTACCTCACGGCGCTGTTGATGGTGGCACCGCTGCTGGCCTCGGATCTGCTGATCCGCGTCGAGGGTGATCTGGTTTCAAAACCCTATATCGATATCACTCTGGACACCATGCGCCGGTTTGGTGTCGCGGTGGAAAACAATCAGTACCAGACCTTTTTTGTGCGCGGCGGCCAGACCTATCAAGCACCGGGAGAGGTGATGGTGGAGGGCGATGCATCCTCCGCATCCTATTTCCTCGCGGCCGCGGCCATTGGCGGCGGCCCGGTAAAAGTCCATGGCACAGGTTCAGCGAGTGTGCAGGGCGATGCGAAATTTGCCGAGGTTTTGCGCATGATGGGCGCTGAGGTGGAGTACGGGGATTATTGGATTCAAGTGACCGGCAGCGGCAAATTGCGCGGCGTGGATGTGGACCTCAACCATATTCCAGACGCGGCCATGACCATCGCCACCACCGCATTATTTGCCGTAGGCCCGACCTGCATTCGCAATGTTTATAACTGGCGCGTGAAGGAAACCGATCGCTTGGCCGCTATGGCGAC
>JBQGED010000376.1:0-8913 GCA_052039425.1 Sphingobacterium griseoflavum
CCAACGGCGTGACAAGGGCAACACCCTGATTTGTGGTGATACTGCTTATTGGCATAGTGGACGTGGTGTTCGCTGTGGACTCAATCCCCGCCATCTTTGCCATTACGACTGATCCCTTCATTGTGCTCACCTCCAATGTCTTTGCGATTCTTGGTTTGCGAGCGATGTATTTCCTCTTGGCAGGCATGCATGAGCGTTTTCATCTGCTCTCGTACGGACTCGCAATTGTTCTGTGCTTCATTGGCGCGAAGATGCTGTTAATTGATATTTACAAGATACCGATCATCTGGTCTCTCGGCTTCACGATTACCACACTTGCGATCACCATGGCGTTGTCGCTCCGGATACCGGCCAAAGCCGGCGAGGCGCGAACCGCGTTTCCGTTCAAGCCGAAGCAACAAGATAGATCCAAGAAGGAAAAATGAGGGGTCTGTTAGAAAAGTGGGGCATGTCAGGTTTTACATTTACATCTGCTTTAATCACAGACCGTGTAAGACCTGACGCCAGTGACCGACCTGCGCAAGATTTAACGAGTCCGGCTTAAAAAGTAATCCACGGATTATTCAACAGAATGTTGAGGCTATCTGGATGCCATACAGCATCGTATTCGGCATCGGTAGTGAGCGGCGCGTTCTGGCCGGGCTCAGTTATCATAAATAATCGATTAAATCGGTCAAAGCCGCGAGCCATTATGCCGTAGTCCGTGTGAGGCAATCCGAAGGTGTGGCCAAGTTCGTGTAGGCTTGCACCGATTCCCGTGGCGCAATTCGCCCAATAAGTGCCTCTTGAAGCACTATCGTCCGGCAAAATGGTAGTGTCTATGCGCGCATCATCGGAAAAGCGGGCTGGGATCTCCTCTACCGTTCTCGGGCAGGTGTGTAAATGCAGGCCGCCGAAAATTCCGAGATTCCCTCCACCCAGGGCAGCATGAGCAAGCGTTTTGCCATTTTCATAACCCGAAAATCCCATGATGACCAGGTATTTATCCGTATTTTGAGCTTCCGTATTCAATTGGTCTTGAATGGAGTAATAGATGTCCAGACCATCCATTGAATAGAGTTGATCCCGCGTTTCCGCTACGGCAAAGACTTCGATAATAGGCATTCCATCTTCATCTTCCACCACGGAATAGGTTTGATGAATTCCCGTTGCTTTATACATCATTTCTGCCGTTGCCGACTGCATCATCAAACTCTGTACGGCTATGATCTGTTTGGCCGTTTCGATATCGCTGGCTACGCCAGGCCCTGCCAAAAATTCGCCGTCGTCATTGGCAGCGATGGCATATATCACGCGCACCTTCTGAGGATTATCTGAGGGTTCATAGCGAAGGGTGGTGCTGACTGAGCCTTGGGAACTTTGCATACAGATTTCGTTTTCGCCGCGCTCGAGCGTTACTGCGCCCTTGAAATATCCGGCTACCACCGGCCAGGTATAGGTTTTGCCGGCCACATCAATGTCTAACGTTGTTTCATCCGCCCGACATTGGCCATGCAAAATAGGCAATTTGTAGGAGATGGTTTCTCCATCCGAAAAATTGGAAATTTCACATCCCGAACCACTGGCAATGTTGATCGGGCATCCTTTGTTTTCTTCACCCATGTCGACATTTCCACTTCCACTTCTGCCGTCACTTCCACAACCGAGGATCAGCGCGGTCACCAAATAAAGCGCACAAGAGGTTTTGAGGTTCATAACTGTGTCCATGAATGATAGAGCTGATGATGTTACCCGGAAATTGATAATCAGAGCGATGATGGCAGGAATGATTTTGATGTGCAGGCATCCTTCCGGCTGAGTCCTGCGCATGATCTGGATTCCCGGCTCACCCTTGATGACGACTTGGGCGGCACTGACCGTCCAGACATGGAATGTCGGCTACGCCTCGCAGCACAGCGGCGGGTTGCGCTTGTGGCAGTCAGTGGAGCCGAGCGGGCCGGCTAGGGGGAAATGGAGTCGGCTGGCCATCTATGGCAGAATCCGCGGCCTCTATTCATCTTAAGGATCTCGCCGTGTTAGAAATGACACTCACTACTCTCAATGGTATCCCTTCTTTTCTTGCGTACTTCGCCGTCGCCATCTTGCTACTGGTGGCCTTCGCGTTTATTTATTCTTGGGTGACCCCCCATCACGAGTTCGAATTAATTCGCGCCAATAATATGTCCGCCGCCTTGGCGTTTGGCGGCGCACTGATCGGTTTTGCATTACCTCTTTCCAGTGCTATCAGCCATTCATTATCCATAGTGGATTGTGCGGTTTGGGGTTTGGTGGCGCTCGTCGTGCAAGTGCTCACCTTTTTGGTATTGCGTGTGTTGGTTCCGCAATTACCTGAGCGCATCACTCGCGGCGAAATTGCCGCAGGCGCTTTGTCCGCTGCGGTTGCCATTGCAGTAGGGCATATCAATGCCGCCTGTATGACTTATTGATTAAAAGGAGAACGCAAATGAAACGCAGCAAAAAAGCGGCTTTGGTGTTAATGGCACCAGCGGCGTCCTTGTTGATCACCGGCTGTGGCGGCAAGGATCCCGCGCTGGTTTACGGCTCTTTGCAGGAGTGCATCACCTCCGGTATCAACAGTGAAGAGCAGTGTCGTTTGGATTATGGCAAGGCGGAGAAATTGCACCCGGAGGTCGCGCCGAAATATGTCAGCAAAGCCGACTGTGAGGCGGAATTTGGCGAAGGGAAATGTGAGGAAGCCCCTGGTTCTGCCACCAGTTCGGCCAGCAGCGGATTTTTTATGCCAATGATGATGGGATTTTTAGCAGGGCAAATGCTAAACGGAGCCAAAGGCGCTGCCGCGCAAAATGGACCTGCGCCCAGCAGTAAACATGTTTCGCAGCCTTTGTATAAAACTCGCAACGAAACGAGTTTTCGCACAGCCAACAACCAATCGGTTGGCGCCAGCAGCGTGTACAGCGGAGCCAAAAATCTCTCTCCTTCAAGTGTCGCGCCAACCAAAGGCCAAGTGGTTAGGCGAGGCGGTTTTGGGCAGGTGCAAAATACCTACGGCAGCGGTGGCTGATCAATCATGAAGCGTATTACCTGTTCCGAGCGCGCCCATTGGCGCGCTTTTGCCGAAGAAGTGGGTTTTGGTTTTCACACCATTGATGGCGAACCTTATTGGAATGAAAGCGCCTATTACCAATTCCGTTTGCAGCAAATCGAAGACGATATAGAAACACCCACGGAAGAGCTCCATGAAATGATCATGGATATGGTGGGTGACATCACGCGCAGCGAAGAAATGCTCACACAGCTGAATATTCCACGCGATTATTGGAGTTATGTGTGGAACTCTTGGAATAATCAAGAGCCGCATTTGTACGGACGCATGGATTTTTCCTACAACGGCACAGGGCCTGCCAAATTATTGGAACTCAATTACGATACGCCCACATCGCTTTTTGAAACCGGGTTTTTTCAATGGGTGTGGCTCGAAGAGCAAATTCAAGCGGGTGTGTTGCCGTCTGGCGCCGATCAATTCAACTCACTGCAGGACAAAATCGAACAAGCTTTCCGCGAGTTGTTTTTGCCCAACCCATTCTATTTTGCCAGTGTCCGGGAGAGCGCCGAAGATAAGGGCACAGTACATTATTTGATGGATTTAGCTGTCCAGGCCGGAATGGACGCGCGTTACATTGCGATTGAAGACATCGGCGAAGTCGACGGCCAAATGGTTGACTTAGACGGCTCGCCAATTGAAGGCTTATTCAAATTGTACCCGTGGGAATTTATGGTGCAGGAAGAGTTCGCGCGCGTGCTCTACACCAGTCGCACGAAAATTCTGGAGCCCGGTTGGAAAATGTTGCTCTCCAATAAAGGCATTTTGCCGCTGTTGTGGCAGCGGTATCCGAACCATCCCAATTTATTGCCCGCATTTTTCGAGGATGAAGCCAATGCTCCGTTGAGCGCGGGTTGGGTGCGTAAGCCCTTATTTTCACGCGAGGGTGCCAACATTCAATTGGTGGATCGCGAAGGTCAATCACTTGCGGTTGAAGGACCATACGGAGAGAGTCGTTTTATTCGCCAGGAGTTTGCACCGTTGCCAAAATTTTACGATCAGAAAAACAACCAGGATGTGTTTGCCTTGATCGGTAGCTGGATGGTGGGTGATTGCTCTGCGGGCGTTGGAATACGCGAAGATGTCACTTTGATCACCAAAGACAGCTCGCGTTTTGTGCCGCATATCATTCTGGATTAATCATCCGTACAAAAAAGAGAGCGACATATTTTCGGCGAGAGGAAAGGGGCAGGTAAAATCTACCTCTCCTCTAAAGCATGACAACCTTATATTAAAGAATTAGGTGATACCGATATGGACCAGCTTGCGCTAGGAGCCAAGTTTACCTTTTGATCAAATATCGGCGTCATGTAGCCTGGCCATCACCATCGCGGACGTCTCGCTCAAAAAAATGGCGTCTCATATATCCCTCCCTTTACGTTCATCGGTTAAATAATTTTTTAATCGATGAATCGCATCTCAATCAAGCAAATGCTCCTCTCATGACTACACTTGTTTTTACAGATCGCTTGGCTGTGCTTTGACGCATCTGGAATGGTCTTGGTCGAAGGTTCTGCCGGGACATAAAAATAAACGTAACGGGAATTTAAGATGTTAAGAAAAATTACCATAGGCATTATTGCTGCCCTGTCGCTGTCCGCATGTAATCAAAGTGCGCGGGTACCAGATCCTACGGCTGATGCAGCGTCGCAGGATCTCACTTTGTCAACATGTACAGGCGCATACCCGAGTTATTTTCAAGACCCTGCGTTTGCCAAAACAGGTATGTGGGATAATCAAGACATCATTAATCAGCCGCCGCCGGGCTGGAGTGGGCCAGTATTCCGCTTGAGTGATGCGTTCAGCAGAGCTGTTCCCGAGAGCCGCTATCCGTGGGAAGGGTATAACCCTTTTGACTCTTCATTAAATCAAGAACAAAAAGCTGCACATGCGGAAAAATATATTTGGTCGGTGATGCAGTATATTCAGGAAGGTAATATCGGAAACCCTGATGTGGGTAATGACTGGAAATTGTGTAATAACCCTAAGCGCCAATGGTTCCATATTCCCTATCAAACCTACGATCCAATGAGTGGTCGCGAATATATTCATGGGTTGACCCGTGAAGCACCGGTTACCTTTACATTGAATGGCAATACCAAGGTCGATACCACGGTTTGGGCCGTCGGATTTTACAATCCTGCCGCGGCAAACAGTATTTCCAAAATTTGGACGGGTAAACCCGATCCCAAAATTCCGACCCAGAACTTCCATTTCAATGAGGGCAGTGTGATCGGTAAGTTGTTATTTACCACGGCCACTCCTGCGGAGATGCCGTTTTTGAAAAATGCCCCCTCCTGGAAAGCCAATATCAGTGATCCCACCTATTGCAAATGTAAAGGGAAGGACGGCAACACCTGCACCTTCAAGGAGCAAACGCAGCAATGCCCCCGGCAAATGCGCGATGTGTACCTTCTACAGTTTGATATAGCGGTAAAGGACAGTCGTTCGCCAATCGGTTGGACCTATGGGACCTTCGTTGCTGATGGCGAAAGAAAAGCCCAAGAGAAAAATCCCTGGAATCGTATTTCACCCTTAGGGTTGATGTGGGGCAATGACACGCCACCTATTGGCACCGGTGCTATCAATTATCCTGCGGACAGTCGCGCTGGTTTAAAACAGGGCGCTATTTTCTGGGATGTTGCAGATATGCTGAATGAAAAAACCAACGCGGGACATCTGGGTTGTAATAGTCGTTTGAATGGACCCGCTGATAATGCCAAAAGCAGCTGCTTGTCATGTCATCAAACTGCATCTGTTCCTGATAAAAACAACAAAACACCGGCAATTTTGTATCAGTTCGGTGGTTTCAATAACAATAATGGGCAGTGTTTAACAGGCAATGATCCGCTTAATCTGGCTATCGACCAGGTTTATTTTAAAACCTTTAATTGCTCCGAATCGTTTACAGGTCCGACTGACATCGTTCCACCACCTGCATATGCCAGTGGCCAAAATCAGTGGATATCGACGGATTTTTCGCTGCAGGTTTCCATTAGTCTGACGCAGTGGCAGGAATGGAATGCGGACAAACAGAAAGGCATGAAACTCCGGGTGTTTGATGGGGTTTTGCCCAGCCGAGGAGAGGACACTGAATAAAATATTGCTCATTTAGATAAAAAGCAGCATTCGTAAATATCGAATGCTGCTTTTTAATATCGAATTGTTGGCGATCCAACGTTCTTTCCTTCCTGTAATACATCACCTTTTTATTTCTCGGAGCGCGCGCGCCCACTTCGCATGTCATTTTGCTGTGGATCGCGCGCATAGCCGCACTAGATTCGGACTGCTGAATTCCAGTGAAACGGTGTCGTAAATGTTTCCCCATGGTCGATAGCAACCTCGTCGGGATGGTAGGGTCATGCCTGCAGCATCCACCGTGGCTGGATGTTAATCGACCAGCATTCACCATGTTTGGATGTTAATCGACCAGCATTGACCAGGAGGGCTTGGTGTCCTGAGGTGCGGGTCTGTTCACACACTTGCACCTGGCTTCGTAACCGCTGCGCTTCGATGTGCAACCGGGCTCAACTGTGCGCTCGGTCAAAAGTTAAGAAAAACGCGAAAAGAGAACGGGTGAAGCGACTTTTTTTAACTGAGAATCAATATTATTATATGATGAAATGAGGCGTAGCTTTCGGTGGTCTAGTTCTGGCCCTGCACAATAGCGTTCTGGCGCAGTGAACTGCTGCCTGAGTTTCCGAGCGGAACACTATTAACGCCTCCCTTCCCGTGCTGCCCAGACAACCCAATTATGTCAACGGTCGATAACAATAACGATGCGGTCTTTCAGGTCTTTTCTTCGCTTCGCGCATCGCTCGTGCGCCTTGTGGCCACCATAGTGCCATCTAGGGAAATTGAAGACATAGTGCAGGAGACTTATATCCGTGTGAGTCAGGTGGAGAGCCCATCGCAAATACGCTGTCAGCGATCTTTTATGTTGAAGGTGGCCCGCAATCTCGCTTTTGATTACGTGAAAAAGGCCGAAACCCGCTTGGTCAGTAATGTCGACAATTCGGAACTTCAATCGCTACAGGATGAACTTGGTTTTAGCGATACGGATGAAACTTATACCCAGGTCGTTGCGGACCGGGAATTCAGCCGTTTTTGTGAGGCGGTGAAGCAATTGCCGGAGCAGTGCAGAAAAGTATTCGTATTAAAAAAAGTGTATGGCTATACCCAGAAGGAAATCGCGGAACATTTGGATTTGAGCGAGAGTACGGTAGAAAAGCATATTGCCACTGGCATAAAACAATGTACGCAATATATGTTCGCGTTGGAGGAATAGGGATGGCTTCCATACCCCTCTCATTTTGGGTGAGACCGAACCATGGGTGACATTTTAAAGTTTGCCAGACGCAGGTCGAACCGCGATGATGAAATCCTTGAGCAGTCCAGCTTGTGGATCGCGAAGCTTAGCCGCGGCTTAACAACTGCGGAAACTGAGCAGTTACAAGAGTGGTTGCTTGATCAACAGTGTCGTGACGTGCTGTTTAAAATGGCGAAAATCTGGGACCGGATGGATGCCCTACAGGGATTGACGGACGTTTTTCCACTTCCCGAAAAAATTACCCCTACCGCCGCTGAAAAGACCGGCAAAAAATCATCGCTCTATAAAAGAACCTGCGTCAGCACCTATGTCCTGTCGGCTGCCGCAGCTGCGATGGTGATGGTGGTCGTCGGCTGCGTTTTTTTTCTGGGCGCGAATAAGCCGGATGTAACCTTCAGCCAGACGTTCGCGACCACCAGGGGACAGACCTCTTCCATCTATTTAAACGATGGTTCGAATTTGACTCTGAATACCAATGGCCGAGTCCACGTCCGTTTTTCGACCGAGGAAAGGCTGCTGCGACTGGAGCAGGGGGAGTTAAGCATCCAGGTTGCCCACGATGCGTCTCGACCATTGAGCGTAATTACCGCGCAAGGTGTGGTGCAAGCGGTCGGCACCGCGTTCAATGTTAAATTGCACGACAATGAAGAGGTGGAAGTCATCGTTACCGAGGGAACCGTCAGAGTCAGAGAGTTACTGAACAGTGAGAATGGGCCGATTGGCCGGCTGCCCGAGACTGCAATGACGGTCAGCAAAGGCGAGAAAGTCACACTGAGTCGACGCAAGGAAACGGCCGTCCAAATGGGCGATGCCGATCTCGCTGTTGCTTTGGGGTGGCGTCAGGGCAACCTTATTTTTCGCGGTGAAACGCTTGAGCAGGCGCTGGCAGAAGTGTCGCGGTACACCGACATCCAGTTTGAGATAGCAGACGATGATCTACGCACAAAGCAGATCGCGGGACTGTTCAAAATCGGTGATATCCGGGGGTTGCTGTCCGCGTTAGAGAAGAACTTCCAGATCCGGTCTGAATGGGCCAGTGATCACAAAATTGTGTTAAGCGCTGATTAACGTGCGGGTGATGCCAAATTTCGTATGGCGGAAAAACCAATCTCGTTCGTCTTTACCTCCAGCAAACAAAGTGTTTGCCAGTGGGGTAAAGAGAGAGGCGATGATTCGGTCGATCACCTGTGCAGCAATTCTGTGCGTAAGCACAGATTTGTGGGCGGATTCCGTACGACCCGATCAATCCATATCTTTCAATATTCCTCAGCAGCGAGCTGATATTTCCCTCACCACGTTTGCCGAGCAGGCCAATATCACGCTGATCTTCCCTTTCGATGCCGCGAGGGAAGTGACGGCAAATGCATTGGTCGGCGACTATACGGCCCAGCAAGCGCTTGAAGCCTTGCTTGCCAATACGTCGTTAGTGGTTCAGATAGGTGAGGATGGTCAGCTGTCAATTAGTCGTAGTGAACTGACAGAGGATACTGATTCTGTGGATAAAAAAAATAAATTGAGTAGT
>JBQGED010000377.1:0-10663 GCA_052039425.1 Sphingobacterium griseoflavum
ATCGTCAAACGCAGCGATGACCGCATAGTGCGCTTCCGCGATATCGGCTACGCGCAATTGGGCGCGCAGAACGAGCGCGGTGCCTTGAAGATGGACGACACCCCCATCGCCGGTCTGTATTTCAAACAGCAGCCGGGCGCCTTCCTGATTGAATTCGTCGATGAGCTGCGCCGGCGTCTGGCCCAGGTGGCAAAAGTGCTGCCGCCGGATTTCCATCTCAACATCGCCTACGACAACACCAGCTACGTGCGCAAATCTCTTTTGGAAGTGGCGGAAACCATCTTGATCGCTTTTGTACTGGTGGTGCTCGTGGTCTTCGCCTTCTTGCGCGAATGGCGCACCACCTTGATCCCGGTACTGGCCATTCCCGTTTCCATTGTCGGCGCGTTTTGCGTCATGGCCGCCGCCGGCTTTTCCATCAATACCCTGACGCTGCTGGGTATGGTGCTCGCGATAGGTCTGGTGGTGGACGACGCCATAGTGGTGCTGGAAAACATCTACGCCAAAGTGGAAAAAGGCATGGCGCCCATGGAGGCGGCGGTGACAGGCTCGCGGGAAATCTTCTTCGCGGTGATCGCCACCACCGTTTCCCTGGGGGTGGTATTCCTGCCGCTGTTATTTATGGGCGGTCTGTCCGGTCGGCTCTTTCGCGAATTCGGGGTGACCATCGCCGGCGCGGTATTTATCTCCTCGTTCGTCGCCCTCACCCTCACCCCCATGCTCTGTTCACGCCTGCTCAAAACTCAGAAGCACGGCTGGCTGTTTCATGCCACCGAACCGGTATTCGAAGCGCTGGAGCGCTCCTACGGCAACGGCCTGCGACGCTTTTTGCGCTACCGCGCCTGGGCGCTGGTGATCTTGCTGGCCGCAGGCGGAATTATTTATCTGCTGGTCAGCCAGCTGCCGCGGGAACTGGCGCCGCTGGAGGATCGCGGTCGCATCTGGGTGCGCGCCACCGCATCGGAAGGTGTGAGCTACGACTTTATGCAGAATTTTATGGACGACGTCGCCCGCGCCACCCGTGAGATGGTGCCAGAGGCGGATGTGATGATGACCCAGGTACCCGGCTCCGGCGGCGGGCCGGGTATTCAGAGTGCGGTAAACAACGGCTTTGTGAGGATTTTCCTGCGCGACGACCGCGAGCGCAGTCAACAGGAGATCGCCGCGTCCCTCCAGGTGTTGCAGCGCGATTTCACTGCAGCGCGCATCAACATCGCCCAGGAGCCCAGCATAGGCGCGCGCCGCACCGGCCAGACCGGGGTGCAGTTTGTCGTGCAGGGGCCGGGCGTGGATGCTTTGCGGGAAGTGCTGCCGAATTTCCTGGAAGAGGCGCGCAAAAGCCCGGTGTTCACCTTCGTCGACAGCGACCTTAAATTCAGCAAGCCCGAGGTACAGGTGAGCATCAACCGCGAAAAAGCGCAAACTGTGGGAGTGAGTACGCTGGATATCGCCCAGACATTACAGGCCGCCCTCGGCGGTCAGCGCATCGGCTATTTCATTTTCAACGGCAAACAATATGAGGTGGTGGGTCAGCTCACCCGCGACTTTCGCTCCCGCCCCAGCGATCTGGACAACATTTCGTTACGCACCGCGAGCGGCGATCTGGTGAAACTCAACAATCTGGTGAGCCTGAGCGAAACCAGTTCGCCGCCTGAACTGTTCCGCTTCAATCGCAATAACGCGGCGGTGGTGTCCGGCACCCTGGCGAATGGGCGCACCACGGATGACGGCATTAAAGCGTTTGAAGCAATCGCCCGTGCGACTTTGGATGAACGTTTCACCACTGCGCTCACCGGCACGGCGAAGGAATTCGTCGACAGCTCGTCGTCCTTGTTATGGGTGTTCTTGTTGGCGTTGATTCTGGTGTATCTGGTAATGGCGGCTCAGTTCGAGAGCTTTTTAAGCCCGCTGGTGATTTTGCTGACGGTGCCGCTCGCCCTCTGCGGCGCGCTGATCTCGCTCTGGTATTTCAGCCAGTCCCTCAATATTTTTTCCCAGATCGGTTTGATCATGCTGGTGGGGCTCATTACCAAAAACGGCATTCTGATCGTCGAGTTCGCCAATCAGCGTTTTATCGCTGGCGCGCCCACCCGGCTTGCGGCGGTGCAAGAGGCGGCGGCCGCCCGGCTGAGGCCAATTCTGATGACCACTGCGGCCACAGTGCTGGGCACTCTGCCCATCGCCCTGCAGCTCGGTGGCGCCGCCGAAAGTCGCGTCTCCATGGGCATCGCCGTCATCGGCGGCCTGGTGTTCGGCAGTGCGCTGACTCTATTTGTTATCCCCGCAATTTATGTGCTTTTTCACCGCACCCGCGCAGCGATGTCACACACTCCCACCGTGGCTTTGGAGCCCGGGGTCGTACGCACACTGCCGGAATTAAAGGCTAATTAACTTGTTACGTTAAAAAACCACGAATGGTTTGCGAAAAACCCGTCAGCACCTTCAATGGGTGCGGAGATTTCTGTTTTTTATCACTTTTTATTTGGTTTAAGCCTTTGCGCTCGTGCTGATTTTGGGCAATCCTTTGGCAGGCAAAAAAGACCGACCATAACAACAAGGTTTGCCAACTCCCCCTTAGCATCAGCGATAGAGGTCAGCATGTTTTCACACTTCTCCAAGCAGCGGCTGGTGGCCGCCGTTTTAGGCAGCGCTTTGTTTGCCGCTGCCTGCGCGCATCAGCCGAAGCAGCAAGTCGCCCCGCAACTCGTCGAGGCGGAATATTTTTCCGCACCGGGCGTCGATTTGTTGGCATTCAGCAGCCCGCCAGGAGGCATGTTCTTCGACGCCAAAACCAGTGGTATCGAAATCATTCATCACGGTGAACGCACCGTGACCAACGGCGATGTGCGTATGTCACACACGCCGGAACAATGGGACGGTATGGGACAACTTGTGGAGCGCAACGTGGATCGCGCCGGCAATACCATCAATACCAAACTCGCCTACCCGGAATTGGATTTTGCCTACACCGTCAGCGCCACCAGTCGTGGTGATCGCTATGTGGTCAGTGTGCATCTGGACAAGCCGCTACCGGCGAGTTTGGTGGGCAAAGCGGGCTTCAACCTGGAATTTTTGCCGGCGGTTTATTGGGATAAAACCTTTCTCGCCGACGGCACAGCAGGGCGCTTTCCGCGCTCACCCTCCAGTGTCGGTGGCATGGTGAATAATGCCTCCGGTTTGACTGAGCCAGCGCCACTGGCGCGCGGCAGTCAACTGGTGTTATCGCCGGAAGATCCAGAACATCGCATTGCCATTCACAACACGGATGGTGAATTGATGTTGTTCGACGGTCGCACTAAAGCACAAAACGGCTGGTACGTGGTGCGCAGTCTGCTGCCCGCGGGCAAGACCGGCAAAGTGCTGGAGTGGGAACTGCAACCGCACGCGCAACCCGGTTGGTTGCGTCCGGCGGTAATTGGTCACTCGCAAGTGGGTTATCACCCAAAACAGACCAAGCGCGCAATTATTGAACTCGACCGTCGCGATAGCAAAATTGCCAACATGCAATTAGTGCGCGTTGATACCAGCGGTGCGAAAAAAACCGTGCTGAGCAAAAAGCCGGAAAAATGGGGCGGCTATCTGCGCTACGACTATTGGGTATTTGATTTTTCCCAAGTGACCGAAGCCGGGATTTACCAGCTGCAATACGGCGACCAGGTGACCAGCGCATTCCGCATTGGCGAGGCCATCTTCGCCGATGTCTGGCAGCCGACCCTGGATTATTTTTTCCCCGTGCAAATGGATCATATGCGCGTGCGTGAGGCCTATCGCATCTGGCACGGCCTGTCGCATATGGATGACGCCCTGCAGGCGCCGCCGAATTACGAGCATTTCGATCTTTTCGCTCACGATGACAATCTCGATACCAAATTCAAACCGTTTGAGCATATCCCCGGGTTGAATTACGGTGGCTGGTACGACGCGGGTGATTTTGATATTCGCACCCAGTCGCAATATCAAGCGGTGTTGGGTCTGGTGCTCGCCTATGAAGAGTTCGGCATCAAGCGTGATAACACCACCATCAGCCAGGAGAAAAAATATACGGAGATCAATCGGCCTGATGGCAAAAATGATGTATTGCAGCAGATCGAACACGGAACTCTGGCGCTGATCGCGCAACATCGCGCAATTGGCCACGCCATTCCCGGTATTGTCGAGGCGCATTTGTATCAATACCCGCACCTGGGTGACGGCTCCACCAAAACGGATAATTTAATTTACAGCGCAAAAATGGATCCGCACGCCGCCTCGCGCAAAGTTGGAAAAATGTATAACCCTTCCACGGTGGACCCAACTCCCAAGGAAGATGTCATGCCGGAAGATGGGCGCTACAGCGGCCGTTTTGATGATCGTTGGGCATTTACCTCCAACACCACCGCGTTGAATTACGGTTCTGCCGCAGCGCTGGCCGCCGCCAGCCGTGCACTGCGCGGCTACAACGACGCGCTGGCGGACGAGTGTTTGGCAACGGCGCAAAAAGTTTGGCAATTTGAGGCGGGCCGCACACCCAACACCTTTTTCTTCGGCAATACCACCGGTGGAAAATTGGAGGACGAAAAACTCAAAGCTGCAGTGCAATTGCTGCTCGCTACCCACGATTTGCGTTATACCACCGCGGTGACGGAATTATTGCCCGATGTAAAACAGCGCTTCTGGGGTGAAAATGTCGCCATGCTGGTATTAGCCAAACCGTTCATGGATGCGGCATTCAATTCCGAATTACAGGCGCTGACGCGAACTCACTTGGAAAAGGTTCGCGAAATTGAGCAGGAAAATCCTTACGGTGTGCCGATCACCCGCGGCAGTTGGGCGGGCAACAGCGCGGTCATGGGATTCGGCGTTGGCAACTACTGGTTGCACAAAGCCCATCCAGATTTGATTGACGCCGAGCTGGTTTATCGCAGCCTGAATTATCTATTCGGCACGCATCCGGATTCCAACTATTCGTTTGTCTCCGGTGTAGGCGCGCGCTCGCAGACCCATGCCTACGGCAATAACCGCGCAGATTTTTCGTTTATTCCAGGTGGAGTTGTACCGGGTGTTTTGGTACTGGCACCGGATTATCCGGAAAACAAAAGCGATTGGCCGTTCTTTTGGGGGCAAAACGAATATGTAATCCCCATGGGTAGCGCTTATATATTCCTTACCCATGCAGCGGCGACATTATTGGCTCGCTGATATTCCCGCTCAGACTTCCCCGGCATTTGCCGGGGAAGTGTTCTCACTGAAGATCCAGAACAAAATAATGATTAGATTAAGCGGCTTTGGAACGGCGTGGTTCGCTGCGCAGCGGCAATTTGCGTGCGTAATCTTCACAAGCGGCAATATAGGCTGCGCCGGATTTGCAGCGGATGGACAGCACGAATTTATTAAATTCCTCGCGTGCTATCACGGCTTCCACTTCGGGCATTGCAAACCAATCTTCCAGATTTAGATCGGTCTCCACTTCGCACCAATACAATCGGCAATTTTCCTGAGTCGCCAGCGTTGTTTTGCTGGACGGCCTGCCGCGACGGGGGCGCTCCGGTGAACGGAATTCCGGTAGAGCACCACTATCACGCAGATATTCGCTGATATTACGCAGCGCAGGATGTAGGCGGGTGATGTTCAAATCCACCAATTCGCCGCGCGGTTTTCCATTGTGGTCAGCTTCGATACCCGCTTTGGCATGGCTGTCATTTGGCAGTCTAAGAGCAATGATCAGTCTCATAGAATTTAACTCTTGTGGCTTTATTGTAGAGGGAGGGTTCGTTCTTCGAATCTTGGGACGCTGATTCCATTGCGCTCCTCCGATGACAGAGATAGTGCAAAAGCAGGGCCATATGCGGGCCGACACACCTGACAAAATAGGTGTCGCAAAAAAATCCTTAAAAATCAAGCACAAAAAATTCTTCAGGCTGCAGCTCCGGCTGCGAGCCATCGCTTATGGATGCTGAAGGATAACGAGGGGCAAAGACAACACGTTGTAGAACTGCCTAAGCAGGCCAAGTCTTACAAAGGAAGGTAATTTGGCTGCAAGCGAAGCTGTGCAAAGCCGGCGGGTAAAGTTCTGTAAAGTTTTCGCACCGACATTGTCAGATTTTTCCCATGTTTGTTGTAATGGCCTTCTTTACAATGCCGTTGGTGAGCGAATTTTATGATGAGCAGAAAAGGACACCCGTTAAAAGTAGCCACAGTGCTAATGCTGTCTGTAGGTATTCTTCCCGCCTGCCAATCCCACTCCCCGCGTATTTCATCCGAACCGATAATTTTCCGCGGTATGTGCGATGCCTCGGGGGCGGTTCCTCTGTCGGCAAACCGCTTCGCTATAGCCGACGACGAAGATAACGCCCTGCGGGTTTATGACGTAAATAAAGGCGGTGAGCCCCTGGCAATTTATGATTTGTCCGCTGCCCTTGGCTTGCACCCGCGGCCCAGTAAAAAACCCGGCAAGCCAGCAAAAGCGCCGCCGGAGCTCGATATCGAAGGCGCGACTATTTATCAAGGGCTCGCCTATTGGATTACCTCCCACGGTCGTAACAGCTCGGGGAAATATCGCGCCGAGCGTCTGAATTTTTTTGCCACTACCCTTGGCGAGGGAGGCAAACCTATGAAGGTGGCGGGGGATGTATACGAAAACTTGCTCGCTGATCTGGTTGCCGATCCGCGTATGGCGCCGTTCCAGCTCGCGGATGCGGCGGAAAAAGCGCCCAAGGACCCGGGTGGGCTCAACATTGAAGGGCTGACGGCACGCAAGGAAGGGGGAGTGTGGATTGGTTTTCGCAATCCCCTGCCGCAGCAAAAGGCTTTGATGGTGCCGCTGCTCAATCCAGAAAAAGTGATTCACGGTGAAGCCGCACGTTTTGGCGAGCCGCTTCTGCTAGACCTGGACGGCCGGGGCATTCGCGCGCTGAGCTCATGGCGCGGGCAGTATTTGATAGCCGCAGGCGCTTATGCCGGTGATGATCCATCCACACTCTACACTTGGGATGGTGTTGGCAAACCAACACCGATACCACTTCCCGCTGCTCGCATTGCCAACCCCGAGGCTTTTTTTACGCCGGAGATCCGCGATCAGATTATGTTTTTCAATGATCAGGGAACCGTTCTCGTCGATGGCGTGGCTTGCAAAAAACTCGACGATCCATCGCGTAAATATTTCACCGGTGTGTGGTTCCGGTTATAAATTACGGCTTTCCATCAATTCAAGAATCCGGGCCTAAAACCCGGAATATTGCCCTTCGTTTGCTATCCATTCGGATTTTTTGCCAAAAAATCTTTCGCATCCTAATGTGTGCCATACAACGCGCTTTTTGTGTCCCATTTCTCGGTGAATACGTGTATTTACGTATCCCGCTATGAGGGGGCGCCACGTAGGCTCTCGTTTTTGTTAGCACAACAAAAGGAGATAAAAATGAAAAAGCAAATTGTGGGTGGAAGTTTATTGTTGATGGCACTCGCGTTGTCGGGGTGTGGCGGTGACCAAGGCACAACAATAATAGTTGAGGAGCCTTCCGGCACCGGTAGTTCAACAAGTTCAAGTGGTTCCAGCACCACTTCGACGTCATCGTCTTCATCGACCTCATCGTCTTCGTCGGGAAGTGGTTATTTGGGAGATTTCGATGATCCGACCATACCTGCAGAGCTGCAACTGCTGGTGGACGAGTATCAAGCGCTGGCGTCCTTGGATGCGGTCGACGGTATGCCGACCCGCCTCACCAGTAGCAAGTTCGAAGAACTGGTTAAAAATAGTTTGCGCAAATATGCCGCGATCGCCTACGCCGTGCCGAGTTCCGCCAGCTCCGGTAGTTCATCGGGTGCGCAGTATCACGGGCCAACCGTTTTTTCTCCGCAGCAGTTCGTTGTCGCCTCGGATTCGGTGAAAGTCGGTTTGCGCAAAACTCTGGAAGTTTTTGACGGGCGCTATTGGTTTGTTTCCTCGGTAGGCAATTTCGGCACTGAACTCAATCTGGATATCCTGGAGCTGAACGCGGACACGGCGAATATTCAGCCCCTTATCGACTTTAAGTTGGTCAGCAATAATCCTTTCCGTTTCGACGGCGTGAAATCACTGAACTTGGTGGCGGATGCCGAGGGGGATACGCAAAAACTGATTTTGGTAGCACAGACAGCACCACCCGGTGAGGGCGGTGCCCTGGATTATCTGAATAAGACTATCGAGGTCTACTTTATCGGTGTTGATGATCTGCTCAGCCCGCACACCAGTAATAAATTAACCGTGAGAGGAGATGTGCTGGGGACGCACCAGTCAGGCGACACTCTTTATTTGTTCACCCGGCGACAGCCGAAACTCGACGGCATTGTTACCTCCGGCAGTTCTCTGGCGGCAGCGATACAGGCAAATGAAGCTTTGATTGCTGGAACTCCCGCCAGTGAGCTTTTCCTCGACCGCAGCGCGAATTCTGAATGTTACGCACCAACCCAGCTGGATAACACCAGTGTGGATTCATTTATCGATGTAACGGCGATCAATCTGAATTCGGAAACGGTCGCCTTTACCGATTGTTTGGTGGCGGCAAGCCAGGGGCTGTATTTTGATGGAGAGCATTTTTACACATGGGCTTCGCGTTCGAGTACGCCACAGGATAAAACCGTGTTGTATAAATTCGCGCTGGAGTCCAATCAAATCACTCCGGTCAGTTGGGGGAGCGTCGATAGCCGGATAACCGAAAAAAATTATCTGCCGCAGAAAAAGATTTATGTGGCGGATGAAAAAGTTCGCCTGATCGCCACCAACAGCGCGAGTGAAAATACCTTCTACGTGCTGGGCGATAATAATTCCGGCATGCTTGAGGTATTGAGCGCACTGCCGATCGCACCAAAGCCTGCCCCGCAAACGGGTGGCAGAACGATTTTTGGCGCCACCTTTATCGGCGACAAGTCTTATGTTTCCACACTAACTGGCCAGGACTTTGGCTTGAGTTCCCCCAATCCACCGGGGCCAACTTATGTAGTAAATACCGAGGACCCGTTGAACCCCGTGATCGAAATGCAATTGCAATTGCCGGATTACGCGAGCTTTATCAAACCGCTTTCAGACGATTACCTGCTCACGGTTTCCCGTGCCGGCTTCGCCAGCTATGACGCCCAGGTAGATTTGTTGGATGTGTCGGATCCGACAACGCCGCAGGTGGTTCGCTCACACAGCTTTTCGGCTCCTTCAGGGATGAGCAGTTCCGGCGGACCGCTCGCAAACTCGCCGGCCGTATTCGATGCAGAGTCAGTGTCCGTGGTGCAAACCGATGACAACACTTATAAGATTGCGGTGCCTTTCGATTTCACCGCGCGCGTCAATAACGCGGTGTCCGCCGCAACAGATATGCTGTTTTTCGAAGCGTCTGGTTTGGATTCAGTCGCAGATCTGACGCAGCTCGGTCAGGTGCGCTCACATGAATACGCCTGCGGTGACAGCTTTAGCGAAGGATACGGCTGCATCTACGGGTATTTACGTGCAGATCGCCGTAGTATTGCCCTTGGTGAATCAGTGTTTTATTTCTATGAGGGAGCAGAAGATATCGGACCGACCGCTATTACCAGTTTCCGCTGGGATAATTTCAGCAGCTTGGTAAAACGCGTATCGCTGGGAGATTAACTCGAAGATATACACCAAGTTTTTTTCGTACATAAAAAAAGCCTTGAGGATATCCTCAAGGCTTTTTGCTTTTACGCTTGCCGGATTTTTACGGCAACGTAAAACGTTTCATAAAGTTCCAACCGATGCTGGCATCTTCAGGAGAGTGGCCTCGGTTAGATGTACACAAACCCACTTCAACACCGTCGGTACACTGGGTGCTAATCGCGCATTGGCCCTGTTGGGTAGTCTGATTGGTACAGCCGTTTTTCTGCTTCCAGGTATTGTTGGTATTTACCGCGCCGAGGAAATTAATGCAGGTGCCGGTCAAACAGTCACGCCCGCCGTTGTAAATCACCAGGCTGTCATTGGATGCGCGCTGGCTGAGTATTGGGACGGCACGACCGGGGTTGCACTGATTGACGTTTTCCTGCAGCAGATCGAACGCTTCAGGTGCGAAGGCCGCAAATACGTCGGATGCGTGGCAGGCCAGATAATGAGTCATGCCGCCGCCCATGGAAAATCCGGTGGCGTAAACGCGTTTCACATCGATATTGGCCACTTTCTTAACATCTTCCACAATCGCTTTGGCAAAGGCTACGTCATCGACCGAGCGGTCGCTAGTGCAGCAGGTGCCGACGTTCCACGCAGCGCCCACGCTGCCAGCCGCTCCAGACGGTGCCACCAGAATAAAGCCTTCCTGGTCGGCAATACTGCGGTATCCAGAATTGATTTCCTGCCCGCCGTTACCGCCCAATCCATGAAAGCGTATGACCAAAGGAACATATCGGTCGGTGGGATAGCTGTTCGGTACATATATGTTGTAACTGCGGCTTCTGCCACCCACGGTAATGTTTTTCTGACCGCTGGTTGGGCGCGTGCTAATCAAATTCCCCGAAGAGCTTGAGCTGGAAGATGAAGAGCTGGAGCTTGAGCTCGAACTTGAACTTGAGGACGAGCTGGAGCTGGATGAAGAACTGGACGATGAGGAAGAGCTGGAGCTGCTCGAGGATGAGCTGCTGGACGACGAGCTGCTCGAGGATGGGGTTGTGCCGCCCTGTCCGCCACAGCCCACCAGTACGGCGGCCAGCA
>JBQGED010000378.1:0-4912 GCA_052039425.1 Sphingobacterium griseoflavum
AGGTACTTTCTATTCCGTGCAATATCCGCTACCGCACGCATTGGTGGCGTCCGCCAAGGACGGCAAACTGGTAACAAAATTTATTGCACACAAGAATTCCATTGCTGGTGGTATTTTCGATCTTCGTTTGCTGCGCCATACACAGTCCACAGAGAAGGAGTCGGATTTGTCTTCTAACTAAAAAAGGGAAATTGCCAAGTTTGAGGGATCTAGCTCGACTTAATAAGCAATGGATATGCTGAGATGCGGAATATTCAAATATGTAGGCGCTCGACAGATTTTGAGGGCGCTTCTCTTTAACCGCTCGCAGCAGGCAAGGGATGTGAATTGCATAGCAAAACCGAGATTGTGGCTCATTCGGCGCACGGGGATAATTCTCCAATACGAATAACGACCGTTTGGAGCGAAAAATGAAATCCTTAAATTTGGCACTGGCGGCGTTAGCTGCGGTGCTTAGCGGGTGCGGTGGCACCTCTGGCTCATCATCTAGCGCTTCCTCCTCCAGCGGCGCTGCGTCTAACAGTTCTTCTTCCAGCAGCTCGTCTTCCAATAGTTCCTCTTCAACGAGTTCATCATCGAGCAGTTCCAGTTCGTCATCCTCGTCCGGATATGCCGCCAGTGCCAGCGATGCGCTGACGACGGAAGCATTAGCGGATCGCTCAGTTGTATTTGACACAAACGCGCCGGGCATCAATAAATCCATTCCCATTTGGGGTTTGGATACCGCGTGGGTGAGCGAAAGTAATATTCGGCGCGGGGTTGCTTTTATGGGCGCTGAGCGGGTGGATGTGGTGCGAATCTCGTTTACACCGACCGCCGCTTTGGTCAATGGCCAGTTGCAGCAGGAGCAGTACGCCTTATTGAACCAGCGCCTGGATTATGTGGATTTGGTCGGGCCCCACGCCGATGTGATGTTAAATGCGGATCCACCGACGGTAGATCCCTGGTTTAAAGATGCCAGTGGCAACACCATTGCATCGCGCTGGGCGGAGTTAATGGATATTACGGCGCGCCGCGCGGAAGAGCGTGGCAGAACCGTAATTGCCGCCGCGCCCTTTAATGAGCCGGATTACTCAACTCATCAAGGCACCATGCAAGCCTTTTACGATGTGGCGGGGGAGCTTGCGCAGAAATCCCGTTTTAGAAATGTGCGAATTACCGGTGGCAATACTTTAAGCGCAGATGCCGCAGCCCCTTGGTACAACTTTTTGAAAGGCCGTTTGCACGAGGGCAACACCCACCAGCTTAATGGCAGTTTTGCCAGCTACGCGGGGTTTTTCCAAACGGTGGTGGCCAATGGTCATCGCGCTGTGAATGACGAGCTGCACAACGTGATGGAAGCCATTGTGGGCGTCGAATACGGCATGCAAACCGGTATTTGGTGGGGCACGGCAGAGCGCGCCCGGGGTGAATTTGTAAAAGCCAGTGACGGTAAACGACTGGCCTATGCAGAGCATCGCCCCAACTGGACGGCGGCCGCTGTGTATCGCGCGCCCAGCGGGCAAGTGCAGGCGTTTGCTGGAGCATCAGAAAGGCAGGCTACAGATACAACTTACCGTTTTGTGGCGAAAGATCGCGACGTATTTTTTGACGGCCACGGCCCGCAGCGCGAGTACACCATTTTTGTGCCGGGCGGCACTGGCTATTGGGAAAATCAGCCCAACGCCGAAAAAGTGGTGAACATTACCTGGGGCGAGGATATTCAGCCGCCCATCAACGGGCGTTACATTCTGGTCAATCGCAACAGCCAAAAGGTGCTGGAGGTTGCGGATAACAGCACCGCCGATGGTGCCAATATTCAGCAAGGCAGTTACACCGGCGCAAGTCACCAGCAGTGGAATATTGCACCGCTGGCTCCGCGCAATGGCGGTGATTACAGTTACTTTAGTTTGAAAGCAGCGCACAGCGGCAAAGTGCCGGATGTGTTCGATTTTTCCCTGGCGGACGGCGGCAATATCGCCCAGTGGAGCGATTTAAACGGCAATAATCAGCATTGGTATTTGGAATACGCGGGCGATAACTGGTTTTATGTGTGCAGTCGTTTGAGCGCCAAATGTTTGGACGTGGAGGGCGCCAATACCGGGCACGGCGTTAACGTGCGGCAGTGGAGCCGCAACGGCGGACAGCATCAGCAGTGGCGCTTGCTGCCGGTAAATGCCCCGCTGGAATTTAATCCACCCAGTGCACCCACAGGGCTTGCGGCCAGCGCCAATACCCATTCCATCCGTTTAAGCTGGCGTGCGAGTACAGATGCGGATGTGGCGGGTTACACCATTTTGCGCGCGGAATCTGCCGCAGGCCCCTACAACACCATCGCCCGCAATGTGGACGCAACTGCCTTTGTCGATAACACCATCAAACCGGGGCAAGCCTATTTTTATAAAGTGCGCGCCGAAGATAAGTCGTTAAATCGTTCTGCTGCGACTGCTGCAATTCAGGCGCAAGCATCGGGTGGCCGCGCACTGCTCGCGCATTTGCGTTTCGATGGCGATTTATCTGACAGCAGCGAACATTTGCACCACGCGGCGGCCAGAGGCGCGGTGACGTTTGCCAGTGGCAAAAAGGGTAATGCAATCCGCCTTAACGGCAGTGACAATTTTTTAAAATTATCCAGCACACTTGCGCAGCAAGATTCCATTACTGTGGCGGCTTGGGTGTATTGGAATGGCGGCAACGCGTGGCAGCGCATATTTGATTTTGGTAACAGTGAAACCGAAAATGCCTTTTTAACCGCGGCCGCCGACGACGGCCGACTGCGTTTTGCCATCAACCGCGGCGAAGGTGAACAGCGCCTCAGCGCCGGCGTTCTGCCCACACAACAATGGACGCATGTTGCCGTGATGTTGGATGCATCCGGCGGGCGGCTTTATGTGAATGGCAGCTTGGCGGATCAATCCAGCGCGATTACCGTAAAACTCACCGATTTTAATCCCGCCATCAACTACATCGGCCGCAGCCAATTTCCCGATCCTTTATTCAACGGCATGATTGATGATTTTCGGGTGTATAACTACGGTTTGAGTGAGGCCGAGTTGATGGGGATTATTGCGCAGTCGTTATGAAGCAGCTTCAAGCTTTATGTGGTCTTAAATAATAAATACGCCCCCATTAAATTGCTGTTATCTGCATAGTCACCACATAAGGGGTGTGCCAAGGAGGTTTCATGGATTTGCCATTTTCCCAAGCCTGCGAAAACAACAAGCACCCGATACTCGCGCAGTTGCAGTTGCTTTTTAAAGAACCCACAAGCGTTTTTGAAATTGGATCTGGAACCGGTCAGCATGCGGTTTTTTTTGCGGAGCAGTTGCCACATGTTCTCTGGCAGACTAGTGATTGCGCAGAGAATGTCGAATTTATTCAGCACCGTATCGATTTAAGTGGCTTGCCCAATTTGCCGCCTTGCCTGCAATTCGAGGTGGGCAGACATCCCTGGCCTGAAAAAATCGAGAATGTATTTTCAGCGAATACGGCTCATATTATGGCTTGGCCGCTGGTGGAGCAGATGGTTGAGCGTGTTGGTCGCCATTTGCAAGCGGGTGGCTTCTTTGTTTTATACGGGCCATTTAATTATGGTGGCCAATACACGAGCGAGAGTAACCGCGCATTCGATGCCTTCTTGAAGGATCGCGGCGCGCAGCAGGGCATTCGCGATTTTGACGCTATTGATAGTGCGGCGCAAAAATCCGGGCTAAAGTTGTGGCAGGATGTGGCAATGCCAGCTAATAATCGTCTGCTGGTATTTGCTAAGGTTTAGAGGGCAACCAGTGAGCAGCACAATTGGGGCTTGCCTTTATAAATAAGATTACACACTTACAAAGGGCTAATTTATGTTTCGATCACTTGTGTTTGTCCTCCTTAGTGCATTCAGCTTCGCCTCCTTGGCTCAGGATAACGGCACCAGCGCCGCGAAGCGACGCTATCTAAACCAAGTATTTGATGCCACCAAGTTTACCGGCGACATTGTCTTTAGCGAGAAGATGAATGATCGGGGAAATAAAAAGGAAAAGCTTAAGCTCAGAGTCTTCGAGCCGGCTGGTGATACTGAACGCCGCCGCCCCCTGTTTTTATTGACCCCTGGTGGTGGGTTTGTTGTCACCGACGAAACCTGGATGAATGAATTCGCGGCGGAAATCGCCAAAGCCGGTTATGTAGTCGCGCTCAACATGTATCGACTATCGAGCGATATTAATACGCCGGAAAATTATCTCAATGCCCTGGCAAAAGCGGTGGAAGATCAAAAGGCGGCGCTGGCTTATTTGCTCAAAGATGCGGAAAATGAAAACCGCTTTGGTATCGATCCGAACACTGTCTTTATCGGCGGGCATTCTGCCGGCGCCATCACCTCTATGCACACGGCGTATTTGGATGCTGGCGATCCTCTGGAGGCCCAGATGGCGGATATGTTTCGCAAAAGAAAGCTATTACCCGATCCTAAAACTCCATCTCCATTAAAAGGTGTGATCAATCTTTCTGGGCTGTTAACCAACCTTGCGATTATCAACCGAAAAGATGTGCCACTGCTTTCGATTCATGGAGATGGTGATGTGGTGATTAATGTGAACAAGGACCAAAATATTTTTGGTGCTATCGCCATTAACTCCTATGCAGATATTGTAGGAACGCCAAACGAGCTGTATGTCATCAAGGGCGCGCTCCACAATGACACGTCCATAGCACCTGTATGCGAAGAATGCATTCCGTTGATTAAGCGGTTTATGTTTAATCAGTTGCAGAAATGATTTGAAAACAAAGAAGAGTTTGCTATTTAGTACGAGGTTAATTAGGTTCGGACTTATTTTCGAAATTTTTCCACATCAACGAATCCAAAAAGTGGTGAGGGGCCATTCGAAAAGGTGCCACACCACCCCCCAATTAAAAACCGCGTCTAAAATATAACTCCCATTACCCAAAA
>JBQGED010000379.1:0-7365 GCA_052039425.1 Sphingobacterium griseoflavum
CTGGGGCGATTATCCTTGGCGAATCGGCGCCATTCAGGAGGTCTTTGCGATGAGTCAGTCACGTCCTACGCGCTTTTCACCCTCACGCGAGTGCCCTGTCATTGACGGCGCGCGCCAGATCCAGCGCATTGCCGTGCGCAATGCCGAAGTGGGCGGCATTCCTATCAACCGCGCGTTGCCAACCCGGGAGCGGCGCACCGTCGGCGCCTGGTGTTTTCTCGATCATATTGGGCCGGTTAGCGGCAGCGAAATCGATTTGCACGTGGGCGCGCATCCGCATATAGGGCTGCAGACGTTTACCTGGATGATGCAAGGCGAAATTCTGCATCGCGACAGCCTGGGCACTGAGCAAATTATTCGCCCAGGGCAGGTGAATTTAATGACGGCCGGCCACGGCATAGCCCATACCGAAGACAGCGTAGCGGGGCAGCACGCCATTCATGCGGCGCAATTGTGGATTGCATTGCCGAAAGAACATGCGGACACCGAACCGAGTTTTGATCATTACCCGGATTTACCGCGCTGGCACGAGCAGGATATGGATATGACCCTGCTGATTGGCAGCTATGGTGCTCAGGCGGCGCCTACCAAATCATTCTCGCCATTGGTTGGTGTGGATTTGCAAGTGGTGCAAGCGGGGCAGAAAAATTTGGAATTACAAAAAGATTTTGAATACGGATTATTGCCACTGCACGGCGATTGGAAAATTGAAGGCGAGATTTTCGCGGAGAATGATTTGGCCTATCTCGGTTGCGGACGCACCCATTTGCTTGTGGAGAGCCCGGCGAATGGCCGCGCGCTTCTTGTGGGGGGTGCGCCGCTGAAACATGAGGTTTTGATCTGGTGGAATTTTGTCAGCCACAGTCGCGCCGCCATTATGCAGGCGCAGCGCGATTGGGAGGCGGATAATAAAAGCCGTTTTGCCGATGTGCCCGGTGCAACCAAACGCTTGTCTCCCCCGCCCATTCCGTGGCGGGAATAAATCAGCTGTCGCGCCCGTTGTAGGGAATACGCTTAAGGGTTGCAATGTCGACGGTGTCGAGGCAGCGCACATTAATTGCTGCAGTTGCATTGCCGCTGGGGTCAACGCCGAAACCGAAGGGTGCGCAACCACAGGAGGGGCAAAACTTGTGTTCGATAACGTGGCGATTGAATGTATAGGTCGCCATATCACTCTCCGGCGTGAGCATTTTGACCTGCGCCCGCCCGGTAAACCACAGCAAATAACCTTTGCGTTGGCAGTGGGAACAATTGCATTCAATCACATCGCCCGGTTCACCTTCGACTTCGAACGCGATGCGACCACAGTGACAGCTACCTTTCTGTGCCATAAGCCCTCCGAATTACATTGTTAGGAAAAGCCAACATTAACCCGGTATCGCCGCCGGATCCATATACGCCAACTCCCAAGCGTGACCATCCGGATCTTTAAAGCTGTGTCCATACATAAAGCCATAGTCCATCGGTTCGCGATATACGGTGCCGCCGTTGGCTAAGGCGAGTTTTACCGTCGTATCCACTTCTGCGCGGCTGTCGCAGCTCAAGCACAATAAAACCTCGGTGTTTTTATTCGCATTGCTTATCGGGTGTGGCGAGAAGGACTCGAATTTTTCCTGCGTCAGCAACATCACGTAAATTTCATCGCTGATGACCATACTGGCGGCCGTTTCATCGGTGAAATGTGGGTTGCAGGTAAATCCCAGGCCAGCGTAGAAGGCTTTGGCTTTTTCCAGGTCGTTTACGGGAAGATTGACGAATATTTTGCGGCTCATAATATTAATCTCGGTCAATTATTGTTGAATCTAGATAAGTTATTGTTGAATCGGAATCCAGATTTCCGTCCCGCCCATACCGGTTTGCGGGTTGTATTCGGACGTATAACGCTCGTAGCAGGGGGCATTTGCGGCTTTTAAACCGGAAGCCGGCAGCCATTTTTCCCAAATCGCCGCTATGGTTTGCGGAATTTTTGACGAGTGTCCGTAGTGGATAAAAACCGCGTAGTGTTGCGGGACAAGTTCCAGGGTGGTGAAGCCTTCAGGCAGTGGGCCTTTATCGCTAATTTCCACTGCTGTCAGATAATCAAAAACATCTGCATTAGCGCTCCAGCAAATGCCATAACTATCGTCGCCTACTTGGTTGTTGATTGTGCCGAAATGCTGCACGAACTCCTGCCAGTGCGCTGGAATTTTTTCGCGTTCGCTCATGGTGTAGGTATGACTGATGCCGGCAAACAGGCGCGCGGGCTTTTTCTCCCAGCGGTCGGGTTCCGGCACCTGATTGCGCATTTGCTCTTCTTGCTCGCGCAACTCCGGTGTCAGCGCCTCGCCAAAATCTTCTGCGGTGAATAATGGGCGAATTTCAATTTCGGAATTTTCTGGCATAGGGTTGGGGCAGCGTTTTACCCACTCGATGGCTTCCTCCATGGATTTCACCTGCCAAAGCCAATAACCCGCGACGATTTCATTGGTGTGAGAAAAGGGGCCTTGCGTCACCGTGCGCTCTTTGCCGGAAAATAATACGCGCGCGCCTTTGTTGCTGGGATGCAGACCTTCGCCGCCTAACATAATGCCGGCGTCCACCAATTGTTGGTTGTATTCCATCATGGCGGTAATTAATTCCGTGCTGGGCATCTCACCCGCCTCTGAACTTTTTGTGGCTTTAACAAAAACGATTACTTTCATGACAGAACTCCTTATTTAGTGGGAACAGGGAGATTATCCAGCTCAAAAATCGGCCGAATTTCCACAGTGCCCATGCGCGCGCCGGGAATGCGGCTGGCGATGTCGATAGCCTCATCCAAATTCGCGGCATCCACCAAATAATAACCGCCGAGTTGTTCGCGGGTTTCGGCAAAAGGGCCATCGGTGACCAAGGCTTTGCCATCGCGCACACGTACGCTGGTGGCGGTTTCCACGTAGTGCAGCGGCGATGCGCTCAGGTATTTACCTTCCGCGTTGAGCTGGTGACACAGCTCGACAGATTCGGCCATACATTTGGCGCGCTCGGATTCAGTCCAGATGGATTCGTCGCTGTAAATCAGCATCATATATTTCATGGCGGTACCCTGTGTTTGCAGTTGGCGTTCTTGCGATTTAGTCGAGCGGCATCCTGGAGAATCGACAGTCGCGCAAAATTTTCTAACGCGAAGACAAATTCGCTTTGATCTCATCCAGCCGCTTTTGCAGAAAGCGCTTTTCAACCTGTTGCTGCGCAAGCTGTAGAGCTTCTTTATAGGCGGAGTGCGCCTCTGGATATTGACGCAGGCGGCGATGCAGATCCGCCTTGGTCGCGTGCGCCAAGTGATACTGCCGCAGATCGCCGCGATCCAGCAGGTTATCCACTAGTGCAAGTCCAGTCTGAGGCCCGTCGCGCATGGCCACGGCCACGGCGCGGTTAAGTTCAACGATGGGCGAGGGCGCAAGCCGCAGCAGCACATCGTAGAGGGCGACGATTTGCGGCCAGTCGGTGGCATCGGCGGTTGGTGCTTCCGCGTGAACCGCAGCGATGGCAGCCTGAACGCTAAAAGCGCCGAATTGTCTTGTGATCAGGGCGCTTTCCAATAATGCCTGTCCCTCGCGAATTAGCTCCCGGTCCCACAAGTTGCGGTCCTGTTCTTCCAGCAGCAGAAGGTCACCATCCGGTGAGGTGCGAGTGGCGCGGCGCGCATGGTGGAGCAGCATCAGCGCCAGCAGACCGCGAACTTCGGCGTGCGGCAGTAATTCCAGCAGCAAGCGCCCCAGGCGGATGGCCTCCTGCGCGAGATCGGGTCGGTCCAGGCTATCGCCGGAGGAGGCGTGATAGCCCTCGTTGAAGACCAGATAAATCACCGTCAACACCGCTTTGAGGCGCTCGCCCAGATGCCGTTGTCCCGGCACCTCGTAGGGAATGCCAGCATTGCGGATTTTGGCTTTGCCGCGCACCAGCCGCTGCGCCATGGTGGTGGGCGTAACGAGAAAGGCGCTGGCGATGGCTTCGGTGGTGAGGCCGCAGATTTCCCGCAGGGTGAGGGCGATTTGCAGTTCGGGGGCGAGGGCAGGGTGGCAGCAGGTGAAGATCAGGCGCAGTTGGTCGTCGACTATGGCCTCTTGTTCCTTTTCCGGCGGCGCCACCGGCTCCTGTTCCAGATCTTCCAGAGAATCGATACGCGCCTCCCGGCGCAGGCGGTCGATGGCTTTAAAGCGGGCGGCGGACACCAGCCAGGCGCGGGGATTGTGCGGCAGACCGTCCTGCGGCCACTGCTGCATGGCAGCGGTAAAGGCTTCCTGCAGAGCGTCTTCTGCCAGGTCGAAATCACGCAGCAGGCGCACCAGAGTGGCAAACACCCGGCGCGACTCGTGCCTGTAAATCTCTTCGATCTGTTTCTGCATCGGGGTCCCTCGATGGGTAAGGCCGGTTTTCTACCATGCTCTCCCTGCTTGCGCTACCTTGAATTTGTAATGGTTCGCTCTTTGCTTTGATTAATGGAGCTGTAGTCACAGTCCTTTCGTACGCAGGATCGCCTATGAATAAAATTGCCGAGTTTTTTCAGCTGTCGTCACTGGGAACGGATTTCCGCAAAGAAAGTCTCGCGGGTCTGACGACCTTTCTCGCCATGGCCTATATCACCATCGTAAACCCCGCAATTTTGTCCGATGGTGGAATGGATTTTGGCGCGGTGTTCGTCGCCACCTGTCTCGCCGCCGCCTTCGGCAGTATCGCCATGGGCTTGCTTGGGAATTTGCCGGTCGCACAGGCGCCAGGGATGGGGCAAAACGCGTTTTTCACTTACACCGTGGTGCTCGGCATGGGCCACAGCTGGCAGGTGGCGTTGGGCGCGGTATTTTGGTCCGGCATTATTTTTATCGCGTTAAGCGTTTTGCCGGTGCGGGAGTGGCTTATTAATTCCATTCCAAAAAGTCTCAAACTCGGCATTTCCGCAGGCATCGGTTTGTTCCTCGGCATCATTGCGCTGAGCAACGCCAAAGTGGTGGTGGATAGTCCAGCCACGCTGGTGAAGTTGGGGGATTTGACGAGCGTCGGGCCGCTGATGTGTCTGCTGGGGTTTGCCTTGATCGCCGCGCTCCCGCAAATGCGCATCACCGGCGCGGTGATTATTGGCATTCTGCTGGTGACGGTGGTCGGTTGGCTGACCGGCGCGGCGGAATTCAAAGGAGTGGTGGATATGCCTCCGCCGGTTGCGCCGGTGTTTTTGCAGCTCGATTTGATGGGCGCGCTCGAAGTCGGGCTGATCACTGTCATCATCACCTTTTTGATCGTAGACGTGTTCGATACCGCCGGCACTCTCGTCGCGGTGTGCAATCGCGCCGGCTTGATGCGTCCGGATGGTTCTCTGCCGCGCTTGGGCAACGCTTTGCTCGCTGACTCCGGTGCTACTGCTGTGGGTGCTCTGCTCGGCACCTCGTCGACCACCAGCTATATCGAAAGCGGCGCGGGCGTGGCTGCAGGCGGGCGCAGCGGTTTGACGGCGGTGGTGTGCGGTTTGTTGTTCCTCCTTTGCCTGTTTTTCGCGCCGCTCGCGCAAAGTATCCCGGCCTATGCCACCGCCTCCGCGTTGCTGTTTGTAGCCTGTCTGATGGCGCGCAGCCTGGCGGATCTGAATTGGGATGACCATACTGAAAGCGCCCCTGCGGTGATCGCCGCCATCGCCATGCCTTTGGGATATTCCATCGCAGACGGTATAGGCTTGGGATTTATCTCCTACGCGGTGATCAAACTTGCCAGCGGGCGCTACCGCGAATGTCCGCCGGTGGTCTATGTCATAGGCGCCGTGTTTGTGGTGAAATTCGCCTTCCTATAAAAAAGGCAGCTTACGGGGCGGCGCTTGCCAACCGGGAGCGCCGCCAACCCGTGAGGACCTTTTCATGTCATTCCGCCGTTCTGCCTTTGTTTTTTCCTTCTTGCTCGCATTCTCCTCCATCGCCCAAGCCGGCCCCATCACTTGGCCCGGCAACGCCAAAGCCGCAGTCAGCCTCTCTTATGACGACGCCCTGAATTCGCAGCTCGATAACGCAGTTCCAGCGCTAACCAAATACGGCATTAAAGCGAGTTTTTATCCGATTCTTTCTTCACCCGTGGTTATGGAGCGCCTGTATGAATGGCGCGCTCTCGCCGCAAATGGTTATGAGCTAGGCAACCACACCCTGTTCCATGCCTGCGCCAAATCCAAACCCGGCCGCGACTGGGTTGCAGCGCATAACGATCTGGATAAAAAAACCATGGCGCAAATGCGCGAAGAATTACTGACCGCCAATTCATTTCTGCACGCCATCGACGGTAAAACCGAGCGAACTCTTACCCCTCCCTGCCTGGATTGGGATGTCGCCGACGGCAATTTCGTGAACACCCTCGCCGATTTATTTGTCGGCATTAAAGGCGCGGAAAAACTTCCGGAACAATCCAAGGCTATGCTGCTGCCGGATGGCGTCACTGGCAAAGAATTAATCGACTTCGTAAAAAAATCCGCTCGCAACGGTGGCTTGGTGCAGATTATTTTTCACGGCATCGACGGCGATCATCTCTCTGTCAGCAAAGAAGCACATGAACAACTGCTGAAATTTTTGGCGGAAAATCGTGAGATTTATTGGACGGATACTTATATCAATATTGCTAGGTATTTGCAGAGCGCAAAATAAGACTAGCTCGTCATTGAGCAAATAAATTCAGATCGAAAGACAGGCGTTGGTTGCTGATTGGATTTGCGATTGGCGCTGATTTAATCACATCTGATGTGATGGTGCGCACGTTAATCTGCGCGCGCGCAGGCCCTAGACTTCGCCCCCTTGCTCCCTTATCCTTGCCGCGTTAGAAGGCACGTTCCAATGAAACAGGAGAGTTTCAATGATAAAAGCAAGCGTGGGCCGTGGAGGCCAAAATCAAAAGTCCGATGTATCGCACGTTCAATCACTACTAAATAACTATATCACCGCAAACAAACCTAGCTTGGCCGCTCTTAAAGTTGACGGTATTTGTGGCGCAAAATCTATAAGCGCTATCGAAAACTTTCAGGGGAGGGTGGTTGGTATGGCCAAGCCTGACGGGAGGGTGGATGTGGGTGGCCGGACAATCAAACATCTCGAAAATTACTCAAAATCTCAGCCCCAAGTTGTTCCTGCTACAACTGTTCCCGTTGTCGTGCCTGCTGCGGCGGGAAGCAGTAGTACAGTCAAACCGGGTGTTACCCCCAATACCGATCCTCGCCAGTTGAAGACCAGAGCGGCAATTGCCGCCGCCTATGGAGCAATATCAGAAGATAAAAAGTGGGCAAGGCAGGGGGAGTTCCTTGCCAGCTACGCTGTACCACCCAGCATCACTTCCGACGCGGACTATAACTGGGTCAACGCATACGATCCGAAAAAAAGGAAAGTC
>JBQGED010000380.1:0-6924 GCA_052039425.1 Sphingobacterium griseoflavum
CATGGTCCTGGATTGGCTGACCGTAACCAGCCGCAAAGATGAAGAGGCCAACAAGTAATTATTTGCAGTGCTGGTTTTGGACTGGCCGGCTTTTTTCAGTTAGGTTTTTTTCGATTAAATAGCGCCAATACCGTCGCGGCATATGGCGTAAGTGCAGCTTGGTATTGTTGCGCTGCTGAATGTTGACGGAGTGAAAATAACTCACCCAAAGCTGTTGATACAGATCCTCTTTTTCGTCTCGCCAATCCGTCTCTTCTGAGCTTGTGTTGAGGTTGGCCAACAAGGGGTGATCTGACTCTATAAATTGCGTGCCTTCCAGATCGTAATAAAGCGCGTAGTGCCGCAATGTATCCAATATTACCCATCGCTGATCGGCATAACGTTTTTCAAAATGCGACCCGATTAGCGGCAGTACATTGAAATCCGGGTTGACGGCAGCATGGAAAACACTTTCTGCGGATTTTTGAAAGCGCACAAAGGCGTGCATACGATGCACTTCGCGGCCGATCATTTTTTCGATGCGCAGGGCTTCGGCAATATAGGGGTTGGCGTAATTGCCAAGCACATTTCCTTGTCGGTTATCCATAATGGTTTTGATAAAGCGAAAAATGCTGATTTCAAAGTTAGGCAACTCGGATAAAAACATCTTGTAAACCAGTAGAGAGGCATGCCCGTCACTTTTGCGATCCAAAGCACTCAGTACGCGCTCCGCTTTTGCGTCGTCAGTGACTACACGACGGTTTTGATTCAGCAGCCCGAGTTGGCTGTGGCTTTCCGAAACAATATCCACCGGCACAATCCGCTCCGAAAAAATCTGAAAAACGGCGCTCAACAGACCTTCAAAGCTGCTGTCGTAGATGTAAATGTTCATCCGAACAAACTCATCTGCGGTGAGTTGCGCGAGTGATCGATTGCAAGTATTTGCGCGCGAATATCCGCAGGCTGGCTATGCCCCAAAGTCTGCGGTATGCCCGGGCATTGAATAAAATAGCGGGCGCGCTTAACGACGACGCCTATGGCCTGCAAGTGGTCGAAGCGCAAGCGCTGGTGCTGACGTGACGACACGATTTTTTGTGCGGATTTAACACCTATGCCAGGCACTCGCAAAATCCGCTCGTAGTCATCGCGGTTGATATCCACGGGAAATTGATCCGGGTTACGCAGGGCGTAACTCAGTTTGGGGTCTACTTCCAGATCGAGATCCGGGTTTTGCGGCGACACGATTTCGTCGACAGAAAAGCCATAAAAGCGCATCAGCCAATCCGCCTGATAAACCCGATTTTCCCGCACCAGGGGTGGCGCTTTTACTTGGGGTACGCGATTGTCCGTAGCGATCGGAATATAACCGGAGTAATAAACCCGACGGAGTTTCTGTTTTTGGTAAAGATTATCCGCCAGACGCAGAATCTGCAGATCATTTTCCGGTGAGGCGCCTACAATCAATTGGGTACTCTGTCCCGCCGGCAAAAACAGCGGAGCTTTGCGCACGTTGGGCTTGCTCTCCTGATATTGCGCCTTTTCCTCCGCCAGATAATTCATCGGGTTGATGATGTCCGGGTAGTTTTTTTCCGGCGCGACCTTTTGCAGGCTTTGTTCCGAAGGAATTTCGATATTCACGCTCAGCCTGTCAGCGAATAATCCGGCTTCGTGAAGCAATTCCGGGCTCGCGCCAGGAATAGCCTTCAGATGAATATAACCGTTGAAATTGTGTTCCTGCCGCAGCGTGCGCGCCACGCGCACCAGTCGCTCCATGGTGTAATCCGCATTTTTAAAAATGCCAGAGCTGAGAAACAGGCCTTCGATATAGTTGCGCCGGTAGAAATTGATGGTCAAATCGACGACTTCTTCCACCGTAAACGCCGCCCGCCGGACGTCATTGCTGCGCCTGCTCACACAATAGGCACAGTCGAAAATGCAGTGGTTGGTGAACAGAATCTTTAACAACGAAACGCAGCGGCCGTCCTCGGTATAACTGTGGCAGATGCCCATGCCTTCCGCATTGCCCAAGCCTTTGTTTTGATTGGATCTTTTGCTGCCGCTGGATGCGCAGGAGGCATCGTACTTGGCCGCGTCGGAGAGCACTTGCAGTTTTTCGATAATCTTGCTCATGGAAATTGCCGTAATACTGGTTGGAAATACAGTATCAGGCTGGGCGGCAAAGTCAAATGCGGGGTGGGGCGCGGATCGAGGAGGCGAGACGGCAGCAGGTCAACTATGCTGTTTGGAGGTATAGAAGTTCACGCGGGTCTTGGATGTAGCGGCAGTGAGTGCCTTCTACAACGATGAGATTAAAGGGTTGACGATGAGAAAAGAGATTTTCGTTTTGGTTGCGGCTTTGATGCTGCCGTTTTCGACATACGCAGAGGGCGGTCGCCAGGTGGGTTTGCATGTCTCCTATTCAGAGGGTGGAGATATAGTGGAGTCCAGCACAGGTGCCGGCGGACAGATTGAGTTTTCGGTATCGGATACGTTCGGAGTGGAGTTTGCCGTTTCGCGTTTCTCTGAGGACGGTAGCATTGCTGACTATGGCTCGGCCAAATTGGATATCACCACCTTTGGCCTCTCCGCCATTTTTAAACGTCGCGGTGAAACATCTTCGCTCTATTTGCTGGCTGGTGTGAACTACAACGCGTTTGATGCGGAAGTCGATCTGGTCGGCCCTTATTCACGTATAGATGTGAGATTCGAGGCAGAAGACGATGTTGGCTTTCATTTTGGTGCCGGCGTGGACGCGCCCATAACAAGTGCGATTAATTTCTTCCTTGAATACCGTTACACCTCGACGAACTTGGCTCTTCGCAGTGACTGGAGCTATATGGGGCAGTCGGCGTCCATTGAGTCTGAGGATACGTTCAAATTTGGTTTGCTTAAAATGGGTCTAAATTTTACGTTTTAAGAATCAAAACAGAGGGCTTCACTGACGCCCTCGATCACTTCAAGTATGTCGAAAATCTTTTCGATCATTATCGAAAAACTGTATTGTGTGCAGAATTTTGTGCGGGCCAACAAGCACTTACGGAATTTGGCAGGTTCTCTGCTTTATTGACTATAGTGTTATTTAACCCGGTGCACCGGTTCCTCCATTTGAGTTGTAACTTCCTTATGCGCTCATCCCACATGGCTTCGCGGCTTGTTTTTGTTGTTTTATTGGCTTTGATGTTCGGCTGTGAGAATAAGCAGGATAAAGAATCCAGTTCATCGTCTTCATCCAGTTCCAGTTCTTCCTCGTCCAGCTCAAGCTCCAGTTCAAGCAGTTCGGGGCGTTTGGTGTTCGGCGATTGTGACGGTCCCGCGGCGGATATTTGTGGCGATTTTGATGTTCCGCCGCCAGCGGAACCGGAGGCACCAGTGGTACTGCCGCCGGGCTGGTCTATCGATGTGCGTGGCGGTAGCACGGTTTCCATCAGTACGGAGCAGGCGAACAGCGGTGGGAGTTCGATCAAAATTGTCTCTACCGGCGGTGGTTACAACCGCGGTTTTATCACCATGGATTTGACCCGGGTTCCGTCACTCCAAAAAGAAATGTACGGCCGCGCCATGGTGTATATCAATGATGAAAATTCCAATGGAGGTGATTTTACTTTTCTGCAGGCTGAGGGAAATAAGCCGCAAGCGGCATCAGGCGCTCCCGCCGGTACCGATATTCTTTATCGGAGCAGCATCGATCAGCGTTTTGATCACGTCATTAGCAAGTACGACACTTGGATCGATGAAGATGCGGATAATCAATCCGACTGGCAGACCGATTGTGTCAAACAACCGCAGATGAGAGAAAATCGTCCGCCCTCAGCAGCTTATCTTTTTCCAAAAAATCAATGGGTGTGCGTTCAGTGGCATATTCGACAGAGCAGCAACCATATCGGTATTTCTCTCAACGGAACCTTGCTGAGCGCTATTACCGTTTATGGCTCTGGCACTAGTTGCGTAAATGAAATCACCCAGGGAGGTATTTGGTACGCGCCGGAAACCTTTGACAAAATTAGCCTTGGTGTCGAGCAATACGCGGATGATGCCAAATCCCGAACTCTATATATCGACGATATTATGCTAGATACCCAGTTGGTAAGCTGTGATGGCCAATTGCTTGATCCGAGCGAAGGCGACCACTAAAGGCGGTTCCCCAACTGCTTCGCTCGTATAATGTTTCTCCTGCTGTGATGGGCCTAGGGCAGGGACCAATGTGAACGGGCGCACGGTGAGCTTTTGGTGCCGGAATAATATGGTTGTTGATAAAGCCCATAACAACCAGACGATACGGTGGCTGCATGAGCGAATTTCGAATCGGTATCTCCGGCTGGCGCTATGCTCCGTGGCGGAAAAACTTTTATCCGGAAGGTTTGACTCAGGCGCGGGAACTGTATTTCGCATCGCGCTCGGTTAACAGCATTGAGATCAATGGCTCCTTTTACGCGCTGCAGACACCGGAACGGTATCAAAATTGGCATGATGATACGCCCGACAATTTTAGGTTCAGCTTAAAGGCTCCACGCTATGTCACCCACATCCGCCGGCTTAAAGATGTTGAACATCCGATAGCCAATTTTTTTGCCTCGGGCGTACTGCATCTCAAAAAAAAGCTGGGGCCGATCCTCTGGCAGTTTCCACCCAGTTTTAAATTTGACCCCGAACTGTTCGAAGCCTTCCTAGAGCTGCTGCCGCACACCGCCAAAGACGCGACGGCTGCAGTGCAGAAGTATCGTGAAGATTTTGAAAACCCCACCGCCCAAAGTCAGCGTTTGCGCCATTGCGTGGAAATTCGCAATAAGAGTTTTATGGAGCCGGAATTTTTCGATCTTCTCAGCAAATACAAGGTTGCCTTTGTGTTTGCAGATTCGGCGGGGCGTTTCCCCTATGCGGAAGAAGTCACCAGCGACTTTATCTATATGCGCCTTCATGGTGATACAGAACTTTATAAGAGCGGCTATACCGATGAAGCCTTGGATCGCTGGTTCAGTCGGATGAAAACCTGGAGCCGCGGCAACCTGCCTGGAGATGCGCAATTGGTGCGGGCTAAAAAGGCACAAACATCGAGCGAGCAGCGCGATATCTTTTGTTATTTCGATAATACCGACAAACTCTTTGCGCCTTACGACGCGCGCAAAATTTTGACCAAACTGGATCTGCTTAATAAACTGCCGGCCGAACCCGGTAAGTTGATGGTGGAGTAAATGCAACACTAGGTGCGCCGTCGCTTGCCGGTACAGTCAGATTACAAAACCGTATAGTGCCGTCCAGCGGGATGCGATTTGGTCTTTGTTATAAATACCACCGTGGACAGCAAAAGCTGTCGCCAACAAAGACTAAATTTGGAGATATGTATGAAAAACTTTACTAAACCCGCTGTGTTGTCCGCCGCCCTTGCTGGACTTTTGTTTTCCGGAGCGGCATTTGCGGATCGCGATGATGTGCGCTTGCTGGGCGAAACTAAAATTAACCTGAGCGAAGCGATTGCGATCGCTGAAAAACACCAGAGTGGCCGCGCTTATGAAGCCGAATTGGACAGCCACCGGTTTGCACCGGTATACGAGGTGAAGGTTGTCACCACTGACAACCGCGTATACGAAGTGGATATCGATGGTGTCACCGGCGAAGTACGCAATGTCAAAGAAGATCTGGATGACTAATTACTGATTGCAAAAGCCGCCTCTAGGCGGCCTTTGCGGATTCTCTCTATATGAAATTGCTTTTGGTGGAAGATGATAAAACGACTGCGGAATTCATCATCCGCGGCTTTAAGGAGCATGGGCATACCACCGATCACGCCGATAATGGACTGGACGGTTTGATGCTCGCGCAGGAAGGGCAGTATGACGTTATGATTCTCGACCGCATGTTGCCTCGCCTCGATGGGCTGACGTTGCTGCGCACTTTGCGGGAGGCTGGCAATGGCACACCAGTGATTATGTTGACCGCCATGGGCAGTATTGAAGATCGTGTGACTGGCCTTAGCGCTGGCGCAGAAGACTATCTGGTTAAGCCATTTGCATTCGCAGAACTGCATGCACGTATCGGTGCGCTGGCTCGGCGCGCACCGCTGCAACAGGCCAGCACCGTTTTGCGCGTTGGCGATCTGGAAATGGATTTGATCAAAAGGAGGGTAGTGCGCGCGGGGCAAGTGTTGGATCTTCAGCCGATGGAATTTAAATTGTTGGAATTTCTGTTGCGCCACATCGGCCAAGTGGTGACGCGCACCATGCTGTTGGAGGGTGTGTGGGATTTTCATTTCGACCCCAAAACCAATGTGGTGGAAACGCACATCAGTCGTCTGCGCGCCAAGGTGGACAGGGACTTCGATAAGCCTTTAATCCAGACAGTGCGCGGCGCCGGATATCGTATTGATGCGCCGGTTTAAACCTCTTTTTTTTCATACTGCAACCTTTCGCCTGACCGGGCTCTATCTCTTATTGTTCGTCACATCCGCCGGAATTTTGGTGGCCTTATTATTTTTTCAGGTGCGCCAAGCACTGGAGAGCGAAGCGCGCAATCAGATTTCTCACGAGCTCAATTTATTGCTGTTCGAATATAAAGAAGATGGCCTCGATGAATTGCTGGAAGAAACCGAAGAGCGGATCGAAAAGAATGGCGGCCAGGACCGGCTGCTTTATATGGTACAGAACCCCGCCGGGCGAGTTATTTTTGATCGCATTGAAAAGATTGGCCCGCCGTTGGGTTGGCGCGCGATAACAGGCGAAAATTCCGCGCTTTTTTTCTTTGAGGAGCTAGATAACGGCTACATTTTGGGTGTCGGCAAAGATATGTCGGCGCTGACCGCGGCCGAGCGCGCTATGGGGCGTACGCTGCTGTGGGCGATGCTCGCCGTTTTAATATTGGGAGGTGTCGGCGGTTTCTTTCTCAGTCGCCGCACCTTGGCCCAGGTTGAATCCATTAATCGCACTGCCCAGATCATAGGTGCCGGCAGTCTGG
>JBQGED010000381.1:0-11865 GCA_052039425.1 Sphingobacterium griseoflavum
CGATCTTCATACTTTGCGTTTTATCGGAACAGCACGCTCCCTTGGGTTTTCTCTGGAGGAAATCCGCCAGTTATTGTCCTTATGGCAAGACAAGAACCGCTCCAGCGCCGACGTCAAAGCGTTGGTGACCAATCATATAACCGAGTTGGATCGTAAAATTGCTGAAATGTCCGCCATGCGCGATACCTTAAGCAACCTCGCCAATAGCTGTAGTGGCAATACTCGACCGGATTGTCCAATTCTGAAGGGAATTTCCGATCACTGCTGCGCTCCCTCCGGAGAATAAGCGGCGGCGTCCTTCCCGGCACATGCATTGCAAACTAAAAATCTGGTCTCACCAATAACTCGTTCAGCAATGCTGACCATCTGAATGCCGGAGGATGCCCTATGTCACATCATCTTTATGCCAGTTGTATTCAAGCCTGTTATGAATGTGCTGCGGCCTGCGATCACTGCGCTACCGCCTGCCTGAGCGAGGCGGATCCAAAAAAAATGGCCGATTGTATCCGCACGGACATGGATTGCGCGCAGTTTTGCCGCATGGCCGCTGGCGCTATGGCACGCGGTAGCGAATTTGCAAAAGCCATCTGTCAGCTGTGTGCCGAAATTTGCCAGCGCTGCGGTGACATTTGCAGCATGCACAACCACGATCACTGTCAGGAATGCGCTAAAGCGTGCTTCGCCTGCGCTGAGGAATGCCGGAAAATGGCGGCCTAAATCAGGCCGCGCCGGAGTGGAAGTGGCTGCGGCGTAAATATTCATAGGCGGTGCGGATCGCACGAAAGCGCTCCGTAGCCGCTTGAATCATTTCCGGTGGAAAACCCTTATCGAGTAATTTATCGGGATGATACTGATTAACCAATTTTCGATAGGCTTTGGTGATATCGCTGTCAGATGCCGATCGCCCGACTCCCAGCACTGCCAGAGCGGCTGCAAAACTTTCATTAAAGCCGGGCTCCGCTTTTTTATCGGTGTGTTGCTGCTGTTTTTCCTTATTATGTTGTTTATCCGTGCGGGCAAAGGAATCCTGCGCGGTTACCATCTTAAGGAGGTGATCAAACACCAGACTGGAAAAGCCGAGTTCTCCGGCCACTTCACGCACCACCCGCATTTCCTCTGGCTTTAACGGGCCGTCGGTGGAAGCCATACTGAGGAGATAAACCAAGAGAATTTCGACGATTTCCGGATTGCGGCGAGCGACGTTTTTAAATTCTTTAAGAGTGTCGTGAAAGTCAAAGCCCGGTTTGGCGCCGACTTCAAACAATTCCCTCGCTTCCATCCGGCACTCTGGCGTCAACTGCAATTTTTCCATAAAGGTTTTGGTGCGACGGATTTCCTTGCCATTGATGCCTCCGTCACAACTGGCGATATATCCAAGCAAACGGAATACCGTCTGGAAAAAACACTGCCGAATCTGACTTACCTGCTTGCCTGCCACACCACATACCTCCGTCGCGATTTGACTTATGGTTGCGGTACCAGCTGCGGCGACTCCGTACGCTGGCCAACCTATGTTCTACATTGTCTTCTGAACAAAACTAGATCCGTCAACAATTGATCACCTGTTCATTTTTTAATTTTTCGGGGTCCGATTCGTCAAATTTTTGTCTTTTTTGCTTTGGCAAATTCAATAAAGTCCTTGATGTAGCTGATTTCCAAATCGTCTTTTCGAACACCCACAAAAATTTGCTTGGGAACACCCTTCTTACCCAAACGCACTGGAGCAATATTCAATGTTTCTGCATACTCTTCCACCAACCAGCGCGGCAACGCCGTTACGCCGCGCCCGCTGGCCACCATCTGCAACATGACATCGGTTGTTTCAATCAATTTGTGGTTTTTGGGTGCTATGCCAGCTGGCATTAAGAATAAGCTGAAAATATCCAACCGCTCTTTTGCAACCGGATAGGTGATGAGCACTTCGTCACTGAGCATTTCCGGGGTTACATATTCGCTTTTGGCGAGGTGATGTTTATTGTTCACCACCAACACCTGTTCATAATCAAAAACAGCCTCAAAATGTAGTTCGTCTTTATACAAAGGGTCGGGTGTGACCAGCATATCGATTTCATAACCGAACAATGCTCCCATGCCCCCAAACTGAAATTTTTGTTTTACATCCACATCAACATCTGGCCACGACTCCAAATAGGGTCCGACCAATTTAATCAGCCACTGATAACATGGGTGGCACTCCATCCCAATCCGCAAATTACCTCGCTCACCACCAGCAAATTGCCGTAAGCGATCTTCAGCAAAGGCTAATTGAGGCTCCAAACGATTCGCCACACTTAATAGATATTGACCTGCTTGGGTGGGAAACAACTTTCTGGATTCGCGGCGAAACACGTTCACGCCCAGTTGATCCTCCAGTTTTTTAAGCGCATGGCTCAACGCAGACTGAGTAATATGCAGTGCGTCCGCAGCTGCAGTTAAGGACCCGTGCTCCTGAATAGCGAGGATCATTATGAGATGGGTACGGTCGAGAACAGCCATAGGAAAACCATGAATTAGATTCATATATGCATGAAATAAAATCATTTACATTCATGCATTGTGCATATTATCACCTTCCTCAGCTGCTCGAATAGATCCGGGTATGCAGGTGTCGCCTCCTCTCTCCCACTACCGCTCGGAACGAGGATGCACATTTGAACCATGAATTCTTCTCATCGAAACATTAGATAAGATCATTTTTATTCGTGTGACGCACCCGATATAAATGGACCTTGCCGTCAAGCTCAAAGGTCAATTGCGATGAGTAACAATTTTAACTATTCCATCAAACGAATTCGTTTTGATGAAAACTACCTCCCGGCCGAAAGCACTCGCCTTACGACGAATTTTGCCAATCTCGCCAGGGGAGAAAATCGACAGGAAAACTTGCGCAACACCCTACTCATGATCAACAACCGCTTCAATAGCCTTGCGCACTGGGACAACCCTAGAGGGGACCGCTACTCCATCGAGCTGGAGATCATTTCGGTTGGCGTCAATATCAAGGGAATTGGCGACGAGTTTCCAATGATTGAAATGCTCAGAACGAACATTATTGATAACCACAAAAATGTGCGCATCGAAGGCATTGTTGGCAACAATTTTTCGTCTTTCGTGAGGGACTATGATTTTAGTGTATTGCTGTTGGCCCACAACAAGGGACAATCGCAATTCAGTGTTCCAGACACTTTTGGCGATCTGCACAGCAAACTTTTCAGGGGTTTCCTTAATGCAGAGATTTATAAGCACAATTTCCCCAAACAGCCTGTGATATGCCTTAGCGTATCAAACAGCAAAACCTATTACCGAACAGATATTCGCCACCCCATTCTGGGGATTGAATATCGGCAAAACGAGTATTCCTTAACTGACGAATATTTTGGGAAAATGGGATTACAGGTGCGTTATTTTATGCCGCCAGACAGCGTTGCTCCGCTGGCGTTTTATTTTATTGGCGACTTGCTAAGTGATTACAGTCACCTCGAACTGATCAGCACCATTAGTACAATGGAATCTTTCCAGAAGATCTACCGCCCCGAGATTTACAATGCCAATTCGCCCGCAGGACACTGTTATCAACCCAGCTTAAACAACCTGGATTACTCATTGACCAAGGTTGTTTACGACCGCGAAGAGCGCAGCCAGCTTGCGGTTAAACAGGGCAAATTCACTGAGGAACACTTCATCAAGCCCTACCAGGCTATTCTTGAAAACTGGGCAGTGAATTTTTCTCTTTAATCATTAACATACATGCGATTACTGAATATGACGACATTATTACCCACATCGACGGCGGGCAGTTTGCCAAAGCCATCCTGGCTTGCAGAACCGGAAAAACTTTGGTCCCCGTGGAAGCTACAAGGCGACGAATTAGTTGAAGCGAAACAGGACGCTCTGCGTTTGTCATTGCAGGAACAGCTACGCGCAGGTATCGATATCGTCGGAGACGGCGAACAAACGCGGCAACATTTTGTAACAACTTTTATCGAACATCTCAGCGGCGTCGATTTTGAAAAGCGCGAGACGGTAAGAATTCGCAATCGTTACGAAGCAAGTGTCCCCACTGTAGTCAGCTCTGTGGCTCGAGAAAAACCGGTTTTTGTTGAAGACGCCAAGTTTTTGCGCCAGCTGACTCAGCAGCCGATCAAATGGGCGTTGCCTGGGCCCATGACGATGATCGACACCCTGTACGACAATCACTATAAAAGCCGGGAAAAATTGGCTTGGGAATTTGCCAAAATCCTCAATCAGGAAGCCAGAGAATTAGAGTCAGCAGGCGTTGATATTATTCAGTTTGACGAGCCCGCCTTTAATGTCTTTTTTGACGAAGTTAATGATTGGGGTGTTGCGACATTGGAAAGAGCTCTGGAAGGGCTCAAATGTGAGACCGCTGTGCATATTTGTTACGGCTATGGCATTAAAGCCAATACGGATTGGAAAAAAACCTTGGGGTCCGAGTGGCGTCAATATGAGCAGGCATTTCCCAAGCTGCAAAAATCCAAAATCGATATTGTGTCACTGGAATGTCACAATTCACGCGTTCCTATGGATCTTATTGAGCTGATTCGAGGGAAAAAGGTGATGGTGGGAGCCATTGATGTGGCTACCAACACCATTGAAACACCGGAAGAAGTCGCCAATACCTTGCGCAACGCCCTGCAGTTTATGGACGCCGATAAACTTTACCCGTCCACCAATTGCGGTATGGCGCCACTACCGCGCTCCGTCGCAACGGCCAAGCTCCACGCTTTATGTGCAGGTGCGAAAATCGTCCGAAATGAGCTTTCCCTCTAATATCTCTTCAATTATTTAGAGGGCATCGTTATTAACGGGCGCGGTCAGCAGCACGTTTATAAGGCGCGGCTGGCAGCCTTGTCTTAAATCAAATATCCATGACTAATAAGCTTTTCTGTTATTGCTCTGTTCAAGCGGGAATGTTACAACCTGGGAATGTTACAACCCGGGCATATCACAACTCAGGTACAGACATGCCGATTCAGGAAAGCCGCATACAAACCGCCTACCACACTCAAACCTCGGCCGAGATTCTGACGGCTCTAAAAACCTCTGCGCAGGGTTTATCGAATGAAGAAGCGCGACGCCGACTTGCGGAGTACGGCCCTAACCGTCTGCCGGAAGCGGCGAAACAAAGTGCCCTGCGACGCTTTTTTCTGCAATTTCACAATATTTTGATTTACGTGTTACTTGCTGCGGTTGCGGTAACGGCCTCGCTCGGTCACTGGACGGACAGCGGAGTGATTCTCGCGGTGGTGATCGTCAATGCCGTTGTGGGGTTTCTGCAGGAAGGCAAAGCCGAAAAGGCCATGGAAGCTCTGCATCAAATGCTGGCGCCCAAGGCGAATGTTATGCGCGATAAACATCGAGTTTCGCTCGACGGCGCGGAGTTGGTTCCCGGCGATGTCATCCTTTTGGAAGCCGGAGATCGCGTTCCGGCGGACGGTCTTCTGATTCAGGCCCACGGACTCAGCATTCAGGAGGCTGTTCTCACCGGAGAGTCTGTTCCGGTGGATAAACAACTGGACCCGGTCGCGTTGGATGCACCTTTAGGTGATCGCAGCAATATGGTGTTTTCCGGCACTCTCGTAACCGCGGGCCAGGGACAGGCGGTGGTGGTTGGCACAGGTTCCAATACGGAAATCGGCCGCGTCAGCAACATGCTCGCCGAGGTGGAAACCCTTGCGACGCCGCTGACTCGCCAGATCAATATTTTCTCGCGCTGGCTGACCTTAATGATTTTGCTGGTGGCCGTCATTCTTCTGATATTCGGCTACTTCGTTTCACAAATGCCCTTTGCTGATTTATTTATGGCGGTGGTTGGTTTATCGGTGGCGGCAATCCCTGAAGGGCTGCCAGCGGTGCTCACAATCACCCTGGCGGTCGGCGTACAGGCTATGGCAAACCGCAACGCCATTGTCAGACGTTTACCAGCGATAGAGGCGATAGGTGCCGTTTCCGTTATTTGTACGGATAAAACCGGCACTCTGACGCGCAACGAAATGATGGTTGTGTCGGTAGCATTGCCGACAGAAACCCTGACCGTCACTGGCGTCGGCTACGCCCCGGACGGCGGCATCTGGCGCGGTGACGAAGCGGTTAACACAGAAAGTGATGGGTCCGTTGCCGCTCTCGCCCACGTCTGCGCCCTGTGCAATGACGCTGCACTACAGGAGAAAGATGGGGTTTGGCAGGTGGAAGGAGACCCTATGGAGGGCGCTCTGCTGAGCCTGGCCCGCAAAGCAGGTTTAGATTTGAAGCAAATGGCACGTGAGTGGCCGCGCACCGATACGATTCCGTTCGACTCCCGCCACCGCTTTATGGCAACGCTCCACCACAACCATGACGGACGAGGAATTGCGCTCGTCAAAGGGGCGCCGGAAAAAATTCTGTCCCTATGTCGCACTGAAAAAGCCGATAACCACGAACAGCCATTGAATGCAGATTGGCGCGAAACCATTCAAGGTATCGCCGCTCAAGGCCAGCGGGTTTTGGCTCTCGCCTATCGAGAAATTCCCGCGGGACAAACCTCTCTCAGCCACGCGGATTTGGAAGGAAATCTCATCTTGTTGGGATTAGTTGGCATGATCGATCCACCGAGGCAAGAAGCGGTGGATGCGGTTGCCGAATGCCACAAAGCCGGTATACGCGTAAAAATGATTACCGGCGATCACGCGGACACTGCCGCCGCGATAGGCAGACAAGTTGGACTGCGATGCACTGATAAAGTGATAACCGGTGCCGATCTGGATAAATTGGATGACGCACAGCTGTGTGCCCAAGTGCTCAATTGCGACATTTACGCACGCACAAGTCCAGAACATAAATTGCGACTGGTCACCGCGCTGCAAAGTCATGGCATCAGCGTTGCTATGACCGGCGACGGTGTCAATGACGCGCCCGCGTTAAAACGTGCGGATGCTGGTATCGCCATGGGCAAGAAAGGCAGTGAAGCGGCGAAAGAAGCTGCTGAACTGGTATTGGCGGATGATAATTTCGCCAGCATCGCGGCGGCCGTTCGCGAAGGTCGCACGGTTTACGACAATATTAAAAAAGTCATCAGTTGGACTTTGCCCACCAGCGCCGGCGAAGCCATGACCATTATTGCGGCGCTGTTATTGGGTTTGAGTTTGCCGATTACGCCTGTGCAAATTCTCTGGGTCAATTTGGTGACGGCCATTACTCTTGGTCTTGCTCTCGCTTTTGAACCCACTGAAGCCAATACCATGAACCGGCCACCGCGACGCCCTGACGAGCCCATTCTCAGCGGCGAGCTGGTATGGCACATCATTCTGGTGTCGCTGCTATTTCTTGCGGGCGTTTTTGGTGTCTACGCCTACGCCGCACAACAGGGATATAGCGATGCCTTGGGCCAAACCCTCGCCATGAATACCTTGGTGGTGATGGAAATTTTCCATTTGTTTTTTATCCGCAATATCTACGGCACATCATTGACGTGGGAAGCGGTACGCGGAACCAAAATTGTTTGGATAACGGTTATTGCCGTTACGGTTGCGCAATTTGCGGTGACTTATATAACGCCTCTGCAGGCGGTTTTTGGCACAGAGGCGGTTACCGTAAAAGACGGATTGGTTGTGATCGGTATAGGTATCGCGCTGTTTGCCATTATCGAAATTGAAAAACAATTGCGATTACGCTTGCGCGCTCTTAACACTTTGCCTGCATCCCGTGCTTAGTGGGCGTGCTGCGGTTTGACATGCGCAAGTACTTTTGCCAGCTCGCTGAAGTCCAGAGGTTTAAGCAAATGACTATCGAAACCACTGTCCTTTGCTCGCTGGCGATCACGCTCCTGGCCATAACCGGACACCGCGACTAGATAAACCCCCGCAAGGTCAGGATCACCTCGCACAGCGCGGGCGACCGCGTAGCCATCCAGTAACCCCGGCAGCCCTATATCGCACAACACCAGATCGGGCGGACTGGCGCGCATGACTTGCAGCCCGCGTTCGCCATCGGATGCGGTGGTGACTTCATGGCCGTCCATTCCTAATAGAATACTTAAGGTCTGCAACATATCGGCGTTGTCGTCGATTGCCAAAATTCGCAAGCGTTGTTGCGGTAGCGCCGTCTCATTTTTGCCCGGCTGCTTACCACGCTTTTGCGCCAGCGGCAGACGCAAACTGAACACAGCGCCTTTGCCCACGCCTTCGCTATGCGCCTCCACCGTGCCACCGTGCAGTTCGACAAAACCTTTTACCAGCGCCAGACCGAGTCCGAGCCCACCCTTGCTACGCGCCAGGCCCTGGTTGGCCTGAATAAAAGGGTTAAACAGATTGGCCGCAATTTCCGCTTCGATTCCGGCGCCCGTATCCGCAACCTCGAGTACCGCCACGCTGTAGCTGGCCCGCGTCAGGTCGGATTTTTTCTCACGCGACAAGCGCACTGTGACCTGCCCACCCGGCTCGGTGAACTTAAGCGCGTTGTGCAACAGGTTGCCGATTACCTGCGCCACACGGGTTCTATCACCTTCAAGATAAAGTGGCTCGTCGGTGATTTCCGCTCGCAGGTTCACGCCTTTAGCCTGATAGTCGCTTTGAAAATCCTCCACGGTATGGCTCACCACCTCGAGTAAATCCAGCTCTTGTTTGCGGATTTCGATCTTGCCGCGGGAGATGCGCGCAACGTCCAATAAATCGTCGATCAAACAGGTCATATGGCGCACTTGGCGCTCAATTACATTCAACGAATTTTGGATGTCGCTCTCTCCGTTATTGATCAAACGGCGCAATAAAACCGTGGCATTGCGCACAGGCGCAAGCGGATTGCGCAACTCGTGGGCGAGCATTGCCAGAAATTCGTCTTTGCGCCGAGCTGCGTCTTTGAGAGCTTCTTCGGCCTGCTTTTGCTCGTGAATATCGGTGAGGGTTCCCATCCAGCGGACGATTTCACCGGATTCGTCGCGCACGGGTAGTGCGCGGCCAAGGGTCCAGCGGTAGTTACCGGAGAAATGGCGAAGACGATATTGGATTTCGTAAGTTTGGCCGGTCTCGAGACTGCGCTGCCAGACAAAATTCGCACGCGCGCGATCATCTGGATGCAGGATCTTGTTCCAGTTTTGGCCGTCGGTCGTGCCTTCTTTCACGCCGGTGAAGCGATACCACTGTTCGTTGAAATAGTCATGGTCGCCATTGGGCAATGTCGACCACACCATCTGCGGCATGGCATCGGTGATGGTGCGAAATTTCGCCTCGCTCTCTTTGATCACCTGTTCCGCGTGGCGCCGCGCGGTGATATCCCGGGTGATTTTCACAAAACCGATAATCTCACCTGATTTATTTTCCATCGGCCAGACTTGAATTTGCGCGTAATAACGCGAACCGTCCTTGCGCACCCGCGCGCCCTCTTCTTCGTGTCGGCCGTTCTTGTGGGCCATGGCTAATTCGTAAAGGGCGTGCTCGGAGTTCAGATCCTCACTCGGATACAACATGGAAAAAGGTTTGCCGATGGCTTCCGCCTCGGTGTAGCCCGTAAGACGCTCCGCACCACGATTCCAGCTGGTAATGTAGCCGCGGAGGTCCACCATAAACATGGCGTAGTCCTCGACGCTCTCCACCATCAGACGGAAACGGTTTTCACTCAGCAGCAATTGCGCCGAGCGCTCCTGCTCCCGCGCGGCCAATTGCTGGGTTGCATTTTTAAGGGCGAGCAGTTTCTGACAGCGGATCAACGGCTCAGCAGGGTGGAAAGGTCGATAGAGAAAATCCTGTAGCGGATCGTCCACCACCCCTGCGGGTATTTCCCCCAGGTTGTTTTCCAGAATCATCAAAACGGGCACCTGAACCAGGGCCGGGTTACGACGGATGCGCCCGACGATTTCTGTGCACTCGGGGAGTTGAGAATGGCAGAGACAAATAATCAGATCAGGCGCGACGTCCACACCTTGCAGCCCTTGCTCGCGACTTAACGCGCAGACTAATCGAACCTGCTGCTCCTGCCATTTTTCCACCAGGCAGCGAATTTCCGGTATGTCATCCAACAACAGAACAACCGGCATATGGGTATCGGCTTCTATAGACAAGAAGTGTCTCCGGCAAGACATTACGGTTAAAACGGAGAATTTTTTCAGTCTTTTACCGGTTTGTATATCGGATGGCACACGTCCGCGGCAACTTTACGCCCTCCATGAGCCCGACGCGTGCGCTATTCCAGAAAATTTGACGCCAGACATCCCGTCTGTTCGGTAAGCCACTGCTGACGCGACGATACATAAACCACAATTTCCGTTTTCGATTTATCGGGAATCCGCGCGTGCGAAACCATGACGATATTGCTGTGATGGAAGAACCCACTCGACCGAAAAATGCTGAACGCTACGACCCAGGCATTCTTCTCAACGCGCTACAGGCCATGCGCGACGGCGACTTTAGCGTGCGCCTGCCAGGACATTGGACCGGCATCGAAGGCAAGATCGCCGACACCTTCAACGACATAGCAACGGCGAACGCACGCGTCGCCAGTGAGTTGGAGCGCGTAGGCCAAGCCGTCGGCCAAGAGGGAAAAACCCGCCAGCGTATGCAATGCGATCGCCGCATCGGCGCTTGGGGCGCGATGGAAACTTCCGTCAACACATTGATTGACGACCTGCTCTGGCCCACCACCGAAGTCACCCGAAGTATTGCCGCTGTGGCCAAAGGTGATCTCTCCCAAACCGTTCCTTTGGAAATTGAAGGCCGCGAGCTGCAAGGCGAATTTCTTCACTCCGCCAAAATCGTCAACAAAATGATCGAGCAGATGAACGTGTTTACTTCCGAAGTGACGAGGGTGGCTCGCGAGGTGGGCGCGGAAGGAAAACTCGGTGGACAGGCAAAAGTAAAAGGCGTTTCCGGTGTGTGGAAGGATCTCACCGATAACGTGAATTCCATGGCCAACAACCTCACCGCACAGGTGCGCAATATTTCCGAAGTGACCATCGCCGTGGCGAACGGTGACCTCTCACGCAAAATCACCGTGGACGTGCGCGGCGAAATTCTGCAATTGAAAGAAGCCATCAACACCATGGTGGACCAGTTGCGCTCGTTCGCCTCGGAGGTGACGCGGGTGGCGCGGGAAGTGGGCACCGAAGGGAAACTCGGTGGCCAGGCCATAGTGCCCGGCGTTGCGGGAACATGGAAAGACCTCACCGATAACGTAAACGTGATGGCGGTAAACCTCACTGACCAGGTGCGCGGTATTGCGGAAGTTGCTACGGCAATTGCCCGCGGCGACCTCTCGCGCAAAATTACCGTCGACGTAAAAGGTGAGATTCTCGAACTGAAAAACACCATCAATACCATGGTGGATCAGCTCAACAGCTTTGCGGCGGAAGTAACGCGCGTAGCACGCGAAGTGGGTACCGAAGGAAAACTCGGTGGTCAGGCGGAAGTGCCCGGTGTCGCCGGCACCTGGAAAAACCTCACCGACAACGTGAACTCCATGGCGGGCAATTTGACCGCTCAGGTGCGCAATATCGCGGAAGTGGCCACCGCAGTGGCGCGCGGCGATCTGTCACGCAAGGTCACGGTGGACGTAAAAGGTGAAATTTCCGAATTGAAAAACACCATTAACACCATGGTGGATCAGCTCAACGGTTTCGCCTCGGAAGTAACCCGGGTAGCCCGTGAGGTGGGCACCGAAGGTGAACTCGGCGGCCAGGCTATCGTGCCTGGCGTCGCAGGTACCTGGAAGGATTTGACCGACTCCGTAAACCAGATGACCGGTAACCTAACCGCACAGGTGCGGAACATCGCTGAAGTAACAAAGGCGGTGGCAAGTGGTGACCTTTCAAAAACAGTAGCAATCGACGTACAGGGAGAGATCCTTGATCTGAAAAATACGATCAATACGATGGTGGAG
>JBQGED010000382.1:0-3125 GCA_052039425.1 Sphingobacterium griseoflavum
CGCAGGGTATAAGTGTGGGTCTGCCAGTCGAAGGAAGTGTGGCCATCGCGAATCGGCAGTTCCGCACTTACGCAGGGGTGCACACATTCCATTTTGAAAATAAACGGCGCCGCGCTGCTGGGTTGCTCGTGATAGGTCACACGCATATCAAAGCTGATGGCGCCGTCGATATAGGCACTCAAATCCGCACCCGCAGTACCGGCGCTGCCCGGCAGGGCAAGGCCAAACCAGCCCCGGCCATTCTGCTGATGAGTGGGATCGTTGGCATTCCAGCGGATTTCCATCACTTTGCCGCGATTGTTATCACCGCTGTCCACGGTGCGCCATTGCACGTGGTAGTCACCTTCTCCTTCGTAATGAAAGAACGAGCCGGTGCGGTCGCTCGATTCAAACGACAACCAGGGGCCGAAACCTGGGGCGATGCAGTCACCGAAAACAGTGTCGCCAGTGGCGCCGCAGGGTTGTACATCAATGGCGACCGTATCGCTCGAACGGTTGCCGCCGACGGTGGCTGTCAACTCAAACTGCAAAGTGCTGAGCTGGCGCAGGTCGGGCGCTACAAAGCCGCTGCGCCACGGGTCGGCAGCGTTGGCAACCAGCGCAACCTCCGTCCCGGACACTTGGCGCCAACTGATGTTACTGACGGTGGTGGAACCGCTGGCGAGATTTCCGCTCAGGGCGACCCACGCGCTGTTGTGAGCTATCTGATCCCTACCCGCGTCGACAAAAGCGTTGCCGGAAGAGGAAGACGATGAGGAAGAGGACGAACTCGACGATGAAGAGCTTGACGATGAGGTGTTGCCAGAGGAATTTGAACCACCGCAGGCCGTGAGCAAAATAAGCCCACTGCTTAACAAAAACTGTTTGACGAAGTTCACCATGCGCACAGGAATCCCGCGTTTATTGTTTTAAGGAAGTTAATTGTTTTAAGGAAATTAATTGTTTTAAGGAAATTAATTGTTGTAAGGGAAGGGAGGCAGGTTAGCATTCCCTGTGCGCAGGTTGGTTGACTTGCTTCTGAATTTAGGTAAATGCCCAATCACCCCGGGTATCTATGCGACTCCTGGGGTGATTTTGAATAAATAAGATAATGGCTTATATCCGTACTTCGACGCGCCGGTAAAACGCCTCCAAAACACTGTAAATGCCGAAGCAAAACAGCCCTGCGGCGGTGAGGCTGAACAGCCAGCTGCCGTAATTCTGTTCGCGCAAAAAATTCAGCGCATCCGCCACTCCTTTTACTTCGGTACTGCCGGCGATCATCGCTGAATAAATAAAAAACCAGCCGACAATACACCAGACCACACCGCGCGCCATCAAACCGATCTGACAAACCGGTTTTGCCCATTGACGTTGTTGTGGCGGAATATCCATATATTTTTGAAATTTCGCTGTCCAGCCTTTATATAAATGCGCGACGCCTGCGCCGATCATCGCTACGCCGGCCAGGATAAACAGCCATTTACCCAGGGGAGATGACAAAAATTCGGGGCGGCTTTGCGAGCTGTTTTCGTCGGTCAGCAGCAATTTGAGCGCCCATAGGGCGAGGGCGGCGTGGGTAATTGCGCTGATAAACAAGGCAATTCGTATCATCATTCCTTTCATGGACGTGCCGTGGTCATCGGTATCCTTTACCGACTGGATAAAACGCCAAATCACATAACCCACTAAACCAATAATTAACAGCCCCAGCAGCAATTCGCCGAAGGGCTGCTGGGTGATGGCGACAATTGCCCCCGTGCTGCTGGTGGTTTCGCCGCCGGAGCCGAACGCGGCGAGCAGCGCCAGCCCGCCGATCACTAGATATACCGCCCCTCGCGATAAATAACCCATTTGAGCGAGCTTTTTGAAATTTTTACCTGTCGCAATGGTGTTCTCCATAGATAAATCCCTCATTCAGACCTTTTCTGGAAATGGATGCCGTGGCTGGTGCAACTTCCAGACCACGGAATCCAGGCTAAGTGGGGGTGATCACATTGCGATTTGTTCAGGGGCGGTTAATTGTTCCGGGCATACAGTGACAGCTCCGTTCCACTCGCAGGACCAGCGCATATGTTTAAACGATTGTTGCCATCAATCCTTGTTTGCACGGCAGCCGCGTCGTTCTCCGCTCCCACTTTGGCTCAGGGATATTTTGGTTTAGGCCTTGGTACCAACTTCTATAACGATGTGGAAACCTGGGGTATCGAAGATGAAAGCACGGCCTTTGAGGTGAAGGGCGGTGTACGCCTGGTGGATGTGCTGGCGGTGGAAATGTCCTACTTGAATCTCGGCGAATTCCGCGATTTTGCCGAAGAAAGAGATATTGGCTTTTCCGGGGTCACGCTTTCTGGTAAGGCGATTTTGCCCTTAGGCGATCAAATGGATGTGTACGCCAAAATCGGTTTGTTTTTTTGGGAGCTGGATGAAAAATGGGGCAGAACAGATTATTTCCTGGACGAAGGTGAGGACCTGATTTTCGGCGTAGGGGCATCCTTTTATGTGACGGAACAGGTGAGCGTGGATCTGGAATATCGTGCATTGGAGATGCTCGAGCTGGAATCGGAATTGTTCACCGTGGGTATCTCGTTCTCCTTTTGATAAAAGCGGGCCATAAGGCCCGCAGCTTTTTCTGTCTTTAGACGCTAATATCCGGAACGAAAAGGCGTCTATCCCGCTCCTCGATTTTCACATCATTAATACTGGCAAAGCGCCGTTGCATAAGCCCGTTAGGTGAAAACTCCCAGTTCTCGTTGCCGTAAGAGCGATACCACTGACCTTTATCATCATGCCACTCATATTCAAAGCGCACCGCTATGCGGTTATCGGTAAACGCCCATAAGGATTTTTCTAAACGATAATCCAGTTCCTTGGCCCATTTTCTTTTGAGAAATTCCACAATAGCCGCACGACCGCTGAAAAATTCATCGCGATTGCGCCACTCGCTGTCCGGTGTGTAGGCCATAGCAACTTTTTCGGGATCTCTGGTATTCCAGGCCGCCTCGGCGGCCTTTACTTTTTGCAGCGCCTTCTCCGCCGTAAAGGGCGGAAATGGCGCGCGAGGTTCGAGGGACTTAAGATCGAATGCCATGGAATCACCAGCATTTGTAGGGCAGAAATTTACCGTTTAGAGTGAGAACGACGCG
>JBQGED010000383.1:0-2769 GCA_052039425.1 Sphingobacterium griseoflavum
GCTGGCCGCCGGGGGTACCACGGCGGCGCTGGTGACAAACACCAGCGGTTTGGTCTTCGAGGATGATGTGGCGGAGCAAATGATTCGTGTCGAGGTTATCGGCAACGGGCTCGTCAACGTGACGGGCGTTCAGGCTTCCGAATCCTGGTTGCAGGTTACGCCGCGGCAGGTAAACGCCAGCGGTATCGGCACCTATGCAGTTTCGGTCAATCGCAGTGGTCTGCAGGATGGCCTCTACAGTGGCTCGGTCGAATTTGCCACGGACATAGGCACCGTCGTGAAAGTGCAGGTGAATATGCGTGTGGGAGAATTTGTGCCGGTGGGTAACGCGGGCTACCTCTACGTGCTGCTGATCGATGCGAATCTCGGCGCCGTGGTGATGGTGGGGCAGGGTGCCGCCGTGGAGGGACAATACAGTTACCATTTTGACGATGTGCCCCTGGGGGATTACTACATAGCCGCCGGGTCAGACATCAACAATGACGGCTACGTTTGCGAATTGGGTGAGAGCTGTGGTTTCTATCCATCGCTGGGCGAAGAGGCGGTGATACGGGTGGACAATAATCGAAACGACCTCAATTTCCCGGCCGGTATATCACCCGTTCTCAGTACCAGCAGTGCCGACGGTGGACCTATCGGCTTCTCCCGTGTGCTGTATCAATATTGATTGTCATTGCGGGCGGCATTACCGCCGCCTCATTTTTTCTGCTCCGCAGGGATCTCCCCGATATTGCCACCGCGAACCCGGCTGTAGCCGTGGTGGGGAAGGGCAATCACCAGACAAGGGTAGGTAAGTTGCATGGTCTGCATACTGCCGTCCGATGGCTGTTCGATGGTGAGGGGCAGCATCAGCACACCCTGCGTCACTTGCGCGGTATTGTCACTTAGCACAACGGCGTGTCCACCAGAACCTTTTTGCCCGAGACTGACCTGCAGCACTCGCTCATCTGTATCGATCTGTGGTACTGGCGCCGGCTCGCTGCCCAAGTGTTGGCCGGCGCCAGCGCCGCGCACCAGGGCGGCGAATTCTTCGGGTTCCAACCAGCGCAGGCCAGGCTCTTCGGTGCCGCAATAGGGGCTTTGATAAACGCTGCGCAGGCTGATTTGAGCTGATTTGGGTTGTGCGCTGCACGCCGATATCAGAGCCATGCCGCAGAACATGAGAATGGAGCGAAGTGGGGTCATAGAATGTTCCTCAAGAATCTTGTTGCGCAGACCTTGGACAGGGTAGGCGAGTTTCCCTTCGACCCGCACCTCTCGGTGTTTTGCTGTCAAAGATCATCCAATAGAATGCCGCTCTTTGCGCCGTCGTCGGGATAATCCACTATGCCATCCATGCTTCACCGGTTCCGTATCATCCTTCTTATCGCATTCTCTCTTTTCCTGATTTCCCATACCGCAACCGCCGAGTCAGTAAGAATCGATTATCTGGTGACTTTTTTGCCGGCGAAAAAAAACGCCGAAGTCCGCATCGAAATCGACAAGGCGGACTGGCTGAAACAGGTACGTTTTAACGTGGAAAATCACGAGCTGCGCAATATAAAAGCGAGCGGCAAAATCGAGCGCAGTGAGCAGGCGGTGCTCTGGCGACCTCAAACCAAAGGCAAGGCCTATTTCAGTTACACCGTCGCCATAACGAAAGAACGCGCCCCCGGTGTGTATCGCGCCATGATTAACAAAGACTGGACCCTCCTGCGTGGCGAGGGGCTGGTGCCGCCTTTGTCCGTTGATCGCAGAAAAAAAGTTGAGCGCGACATCTACGTGTCTTTCTCTCTGCCGGAGGGTTGGACATCGGTTCAGGCGGGCTGGCCACGAGCCAACAGCGAGCGGGTATTTAAGCTGGACCGGTCGCCAAGAACGCTGGCCCGCCCCTATGGCTGGATCATTGCCGGTGCCCTCGGCACGCGGCGGGAACAATTGGCGAGGACAGAGCTGGCCATAAGCGCCCCCCGCGGACACAACTATCGCCAGATGGAAATGATGACGTTTCTAGGGATGATCTGGCCGCACATGGACAAACTGTTTCCTGAAGTTCCTGCGAATCTGCTGATTGCGGGCGCCACTGATCCCATGTGGCGCGGCGGCCTGTCAGCGCCTACGTCGCTGTATCTCCATAGCGACCGGCCCCTGGTCAGCGAAAACGGCACCAGCACGCTAATTCACGAACTCGTACATGTGCTGTCAGGCATTCGCGGTGTTGACGGCGAGGACTGGATCGCGGAAGGCCTGGCGGAGTATTACTCGGTGGAACTGATCTATCGCGCTGGCGGCTTTACCGATGCCCGACGGGAAAAGATATTTGCGGACCTTGCTGCCTGGGGTAAAGACGTAAAAGCCCTGCGACAACCGCGTTCCAGCGGCCCGGTGACGGCGCGGGCGGCGGTGTTTTTCGATGAGCTGGATCGCGAGATCCAGAAAAAATCCGCAGGCCGCTACCGTTTTGATCACCTGATGCAAAGACTGATCGAGACCAAGTATGTCGGGATTGAAGATCTGCAGGTGCAGTACAAAAGCCTTCTTAAAGCGGATTCGCCGCTGCTGAACAGCGAGCTGGTTCGCTGATCAAGAGCTCAGTAACTTCTGTATCAGGTTTTCTAGGTCGCCACGGCCTACCGGCTTCACCAGGTGCCCGCTGCAGCCGGCGATCTGGGAGCGGTGGCGGTCGTGGTCCTGACCCCAGCCGGTAAGTGCAACGATCTGAATATCCTGCGCCCAGGGAAAACTGCGCAGGCGGCGGGTGGCCTGGTAGCCGTCCAGCACCGGCATGCC
>JBQGED010000384.1:0-5652 GCA_052039425.1 Sphingobacterium griseoflavum
CAACGCCTGGAATCCCGCGAATGTCGCTGCTCACCTGCGCTCTCACGGCGTCGGCGCGGTCTCCAGCGCGGCCTTCAGCGCCGACAACAATCCGCCCAACGCCATTCGGTTATGCCTCGGTGGCTCGGCCAAACGCTATCAATGCGAGGAAGCGCTGTTGCAAGTGGCGGATATTCTTGAGCACCCGGCGCATTTGTCTTCGGTGGTGCTGTAGCGCCGACTAAACCGGCAGCGCGGTTTTGACCACTGGCGACTTGAGCACAAAGGACGAGTGCACACCGCTGACGCCTTCGATGCGGGTGAGCTTCTGCAGCAGAAACTGCTGATAGGCATCCATATCGGTGACGATGACTTTGAGCAGGTAGTCCGCCGACTGGCCGGTGATCAGGTGGCATTCCATCACCTCGGGGAAACTGGCCACCGCCCGCTCGAAGGATTCCAGGCGATCCGGCGTGTGCTTATCCACGCTCAGGCTGATAAAAGACATCAGCGTAAGACCGAGTTTGCGGGCGTTGAGCAGCGCCACGTAGCCCTTGATCATGCCCTCCTCCTCCAATTGCCGGACCCGCCGCAGGCAGGGTGAGGGCGATAAGCTGATAGCGTCGGCGAGTTCCTGGTTGGAGATACGCCCGTTGCGCTGCAGCTCTTCTAGAATCAGGCGATCGTAACGGTCCAGAGCCATAGGATTTACCTTTCTGATAGATAGCCGACAGATTAATCCAATAATTTTGCTTTTTCAGCAATAAAATTGCTTAAAAAAATCATAATGGGCGATCTTGGCAATCTTCTGCCGCGTTAGCCGCACTATACTGTTTTCACCTGCTCACGAGCCCTGCCGCCACAAGCGGTCTGCGGCACAGAGTTGCACTGCCACAAGCAGTAAAGCGAACGCGCTGCCACAAGCATCGCACCACCAAGGGGACCCAGCAGGTCCCGGACGCCGCAAAGCTCGCAGGCAACTTTTATTAGCACGATCGATTAGCACGCATTCATTACCGCGCATAGGAGCCAAGTTTCATGATCGCCAATCCCGCCAGCAAATACGCCGCGTTCAAAGGGGTGTCTTTGCCCGACCGCCAGTGGCCCAACCGGGTCATCGAAAAACCACCCATCTGGATGAGTACGGACCTGCGCGATGGCAATCAGGCGCTGATCGATCCTATGTCAGTGCAGACCAAATTGCGTTTTTTCCAAGAGCTCGTGGCCATCGGCTTTAAGGAAATCGAAATCGGTTTTCCCTCCGCATCGGAGACCGATTTCGAATTCACCCGCCTGTTGATCGAAGGCAATCACATACCGGACGACGTCACCATTGAAGTATTGGTGCAGGCGCGCTACGAGCTGATTCAACGCACAGTGGAAAGCGTGCGCGGCGCCAAGCGCGCGATTTTGCACATCTACAATCCGCTCGCTCCAGCATTCCGCAAAATCGTTTACAACACCGATAAAGCCGGCGTGAAAAAAATCGCCGAACAAGGCGCGCGCTGGGTGCTGGAATTGACGGCGCAAGCGCCGGAAGTGGATTGGGTTTTTCAATATTCGCCGGAAGTGTTTTCCAGCACGGAAATCGAATTCGCCAAAGAAGTCAGCGATGCGGTCGCCGATATCTGGCAGCCCACACCAGAGAAAAAAATGATTTTGAATCTGCCAGCGACGGTGGAGATGAGCACCCCCAATACTTACGCGGATCAGATCGAGTGGATGCATCGCAACATTAATCGCCGCGACAGCATCATCATCAGCGTGCATCCGCACAATGATCGCGGCACGGCGGTGGCGGCAGCGGAATTGGCGGTGATGGCCGGCGCTGATCGGGTTGAAGGCTGTTTATTTGGCAACGGCGAGCGCACCGGCAACGTCGACTTGGTGACCCTCGCCTTGAATTTGTAGTCCCAAGGCATTCATCCCGGCCTGGATTTCTCTGATATCGACCGCGTGCGCAAACTGGTGGAAGAGTGCAATCAATTGCCGGTGCATCCGCGCCATCCCTACGCGGGTGAATTGGTGTTTACCGCATTTTCCGGTTCGCATCAGGACGCCATCAAAAAAGGCTTTGCCGCGCAAAAACCGGAAGAACTTTGGGAAGTTCCTTATTTGCCCGTGGACCCAGCGGATCTCAACCGCAGCTACGACGCGGTGGTACGTGTCAACAGCCAGTCGGGCAAAGGCGGCGTGAGCTTTTTATTGCAGCAGGAAGCCGGCCTCCAATTGCCGCGCCGCCTGCAGATCGAATTCAGCGGTATTGTGCAAAAAGTCAGTGACACCACGGGCAAAGAAGTCAAAAGCCGGGAAATCGTCGAGCTGTTCGAAAGCGAATATTTCGCGGTGAACGCGCCCTTTGAGTTTCGCCACAGCACCATCAATGAAAATGCCGACGAGGTGGAAATCACCATCAACAGCCAATTCCGCGATAAACCGGTTGTGCTCACCGGTCGCGGCAATGGACCGATCGACGCCGCGGCGCACGCCATTAGCCAGCACATCGGCTGCGAAGTGAGTGTGGTGGATTATCACGAACACGCCATTGGCGAAGGCTCCAATGTGTCCGCGGTGAGCTATATCGAAATGAAAGTGGATCAAGGCAAACCGATATTTGGCGTCGCCAAGGACCACAACATCATTGTCGCTGCCCTCAAGGCTTTGCTGAACGGCGTCAACCGCTTTTATCGTCAGCAGTAACACCCACCGCCTGTCACCACGCCGGATCTGTGCAATGCAGGTCCGGCGAATTTCGCCTAATTCCCTCCGTCCTAAGTGCGACAAACCGCTCTAACCGTGCGGCGCTTCCGGTACACTAGCGCAGCTGACAATTCTCCCTGCCTGGTGCTTATTTATGTCCCACAGTCCCTACGCTGGAAAAACTCTGCCACACGACATGCTGGTGGACCTGCCGCAACTCATCGACGCTTATTACAACATTCAGCCGGATCCGACAGTGGCGGAGCAAAGCGTAAGCTTTGGCACCTCCGGCCATAGAGGTTCTGCCTTCAACGGCAGCTTTAATGAACATCACGTATTGGCGATCAGCCAGGCGATTTGCGATTACCGCAACAGCGTCGGCACTGATGGCCCGCTCTACCTGGGCATAGACACCCACGCCTTATCGGAGCCTGCGCAAATCACTGCGGTGGAAGTACTGGCAGCTAATGGTGTCACTCTGATGCTCGCCAACGGTGGCGAGTACACCCCCACGCCAGCGATTTCCCATGCGATTCTGACCTACAACCGCAACCGCACCAGCGGGCTTGCCGACGGCATTGTGATCACGCCGTCCCACAACCCCCCGGACAACGGCGGCTTTAAGTACAACCCCACCAACGGCGGACCTGCGGATAGCGATATCACCACCTGGATTCAAAATCGCGCCAATCAGCTGCTGCGCGACGGGTTGCGCGATATCAAACGCGTGACCTATCAAAAGGGTCTGAAACTGGAGACCACTCACCACCACGATTTCATTCGCCACTATGTCGATGATCTACACAACATTATCGATCTGGCCGCTATTCGCAGCTCCGGCCTATTGATGGGCGTCGATCCCCTCGGCGGCGCGGGTGTGAATTATTGGCCGGCGATTGCGGATCGCTACGGCCTCAATCTGCAGGTTCTGCACGCCGGCATCGATAAGACTTTTTCATTTATGACGGCGGACTGGGACGGCAAAATCCGTATGGATCCCTCCTCGTCTTACACCATGCAGTCCATGATCGGCCGCCGCCACGACTATCAGATCGCCTTCGCCTGCGACACCGATCACGACCGCCACGGCATAGTGGCGCCCAGCTGCGGCCTGCTGCCACCAAACCATTATCTGGCGGTGATGGTGGATTATCTGTTCCAAAACCGCCCTCTGTGGAGCCAGGGCACGGCCATCGGCAAAACCGTGGTGAGCAGCGCCATGATGGACAAGGTGGCGGAAAAACTCGGGCGCCGCCTGCACGAAACACCGGTAGGTTTTAAATGGTTTGCGCCTGGGTTGTTCGATGGCTCTTTAGGATTTGGCGGCGAAGAGAGCGCCGGCGCCTCCTTTCTGCGCATGGACGGCACCGTCTGGTCCACCGACAAGGACGGCATTATTCCCTGTCTGCTCGCGGCGGAAATTACCGCGCGTACCGGACGCGATCCTGGCGAGTGTTATCAGCAGCTCGCCAATCAATTCGGCCATGCCGTGGAAGCGCGGGTGGAAGCGCCCGCAAACAGCGCGCAGAAAAAAGCCTTATCGAAGCTGTCCGCCCTGCAGATCACCTCTACTTACCTGGCCGGTGACAAAATCACCCAGATTCTCACCGAGGCTCCGGGCAATCAGGCAGCCATTGGCGGTATTAAGGTAGCCACCGCCTCCGGCTGGTTTGCGGCTCGGCCGTCCGGTACCGAAGACATCTACAAAATCTACGCAGAAAGCTTTAAAGGCAAAGATCACCTGCAACAGCTGATCAGCGAAGCACAGGAAATTGTCAATAAAGCAATAAGCTAAGTTGCTATTTTGCGGTCCGCACCCTCGCGGGCCGCAATTATTATCCCCACGATTTCCCTTCTAAAAAATTCCTTCAGCATCATTGGTCAGCAAAATTTCCTTTTACTGGCGTGAGGAATATTGCTGACAAAATATGACCCGCTTCACACTTTATCTCGCAAAGAAAATAAAAAAAACGCACGAAAAATTCAACATCTGGTTAGACCGGAAAAATTAATTTGCCGCTCAAAAATAATGTGAAATAAGCCCATATTTGCCCTCTGATGGCGTTATTCGAATGCCATGGAAACGTTATTGGAGTATCAATACCAAAATTGTGACTGTGTTATTTTGGTTATTGGTTATCCGCGGCGGATAAACAGTGCGCAATTCATAAAACCGCCTTGGTGAATCAAACAAAAATACGCAGCCAGAAACTTTCTGAAGTCGTGACTGCTTCATAGGGTGCCGCTGAATAATGTCGGCTGTACGATGCGTCGCTCACGATCTTATGAAAGAACGCAATCTGCCTGCCCCTTTTTGTCCGATCAACAATAACAACTCATGTGACGCCTATGAAAAACAAAACTGTCAGAAAGCTCATGCTGATCGCCGGCCTGGCAGCGCTACCGTTTGCGGCCAACGCAGCACCGGATCCCAACTTCCACATCTACCTGATGCTGGGGCAATCCAATATGGAGGGCGCGGCCCCCATTCAATCCCAGGACAATTCGTCCCATCCCCGCGTACAGGTTCTGCAGAGCCAAACCTGCGGCAACGGTCTGAACTACGGCACTTGGCGCGCGGCGACGCCAACATTGATCCGCTGCCCGCGCAATGGCGGCGGTCTCGGCCCCGGTGACACTTTCGGCGATACCTTGGCGGAAAAACTTCCCGAGAACATCAAAATCGGTCTGGTCGGCGCAGCCTACGGCGGCGCCAAGATCGAATATTTTATGAAGAACTGCGGCAGTGACTGCACCCCACCCTATGGCGGCATCAGCGGTGCGCCAAACAACGGTACACGCGGTTATGACTGGGTGTTGGACCTCGCCAAGAAAGCCCAGGAAGTGGGCGTGATCAAAGGCTTCATCTTTCACCAAGGCGAAAGTAACTCCGGCCAGCAAGATTGGCCGCAGAAGGTGAACACTTTCGTCAGCGATTTGCGCAAAGATCTCGGCCTAACGGCGGAAAACAGC
>JBQGED010000385.1:0-2472 GCA_052039425.1 Sphingobacterium griseoflavum
TGTTGGAATTATTTTCCGTGGTGGTGGTGAGTGGTGTGTTGGCGATGGCGAGCATGCCTTTGCTTAAGGATTTCCAGAGCAACCATACCGCCGCCGATTTGCAGCAGACCTTTGCCGAATCCCTGGCGGTGGCTCGCGAGCATGCGGTGGGTACGGGTGTCGCGGTTTATCTCTGCGGCAGCGCGGACGGCGCCACCTGCTCATCCGATTGGAACAGCGGCTGGCTGGTATACCAAAGCGCGCAGCCCAAGGCACCAGGCCAGGCAGTGCCCGAGGCGGACATTATTCAGCACATTGACGTCGCCGACGCACGCTCCGAATTAAAAGTCATCGATGAAGATTTGCACGCGGTGGCTGCCATCAGCTTCGACTCTCGCGGTTTCAATGCCGCGAGCCAGCGTTTGACCGCTATGACCTGCGCGAGCGACAGCGCTGCCGGAGCTGCGATTTTTCTCGAGCGCAGCGGCCGCGTCCGCCTCGGCAAAAACACCGTCACGCAGGAACACCCTTCTTTCCGCTGCCAACAAGTGTAAAGGTGATTTATGAACCGTTTGAGCCACAAAGAAGTCGGTTCCTCTCTTATTGAAGTCGTGGTCGCGCTTTTTGTATTGGCGGTGGGCATGCTCGGTGTGTTGTCCATGCAGGTGAAATCCATGCAGTTCAGCCAGAGCGCCTATTACTATTCCCAAGCGGCTTATCTCGCTAATCAAATTCTGGAAAACATGCGTTCCACGCCGGGCATCGCGCACGCCTATTTAATAGGGCTCGACGAATCCGCACCGGCCGCAAGCAAAAATTGCAGCGCGAGCGGCGTCACCTGTTCCGCCACCGAATTACGCGATTTTAATTTGAAAAACTGGCGCACCAGCGTGGAAGCGACCTTGGTTTCCGGCAAAGCTTCGGTGCAACGAGTTGGCGATTTCTACGCGATCATCGTGCAGTTTGATGACACCCGCAGCGCCCCGGATAGGGCCAATAAAACCGAGCCTGAGCTGGCTGAATATGTGCTCATGACGGAGATCTAAATCATGCACTTCCGTTTTTCCCATCGCACCGCCCAGCGCGGTCTTTCCGTTGTTGAATTATTGATTTCCTTGATCATTGGCATGGCGGTGATTGCGGGTTCAATTCAAGTGGTGGTGTCCAGTAAACGCAGTTTTCTCGATCAGGATGAAGTGTCCTTTATTCAAGCCAATGCGCGTTACGCATTGGATTTAATGGGGAAAGATATTCGCATGGCCGGTTATCTCGGTTGCGCGGCCCTGCAGACTGTGGAAAAAGCGGATGCCATCAATAAAAGTCTGCTGGACGAAAAATTGCGCGTGTATGTTTCTCTGGACGGTTTGCGCGGTTTTGAATGGGGCTCCGCCACAGCGGATTTTCCGGAAGATTTCAAAGATAAAGCCATCGCCGACACTGACGCTTTGGTCATCCGCCGGGCGGGAGAGCGCGAGCTGAATATCAAATCCCATGACAGTACGACTGCAACCATCAATTTGTGGGATGAACACAATTACACCGTGGGCAGCACTTTGATGGTGTCCGATGCAAGCTGTCGTAATGTCGGTTTATTTCAAATCAGCGGCCCAGCGACTGTGCCGGCACAGGTTGTTCGTCACGAATTATCAGGTACAGGAAATTGCACCAGCGTAATCAAAGGAAATCTTTCTTGTCTGCCCACTTGCACGGGTGCCTACTGCGGTGGTTATAGCGTAGTGGCCGGAGGCTATGCTTCCGGTTCCAAATTAATGGAATTTGTCTCCCACGCGTATTACATCGGCGAATCCGATGTTATGCCGGGTGTCCCCGCGCTGCGCCGACAAATATTCAACGCCAATGGCACACCGGGCACCACTTCTGAGGAAGTCGCACTCGGCGTGGAAAATATGAAAATCATTTATGAGCTGGATTCAAATGGTGACGGCAATGTCGATCAGGCGCGCAAGGCCAGTGAAATCACTGATGCCGAATGGGGCAAAGTGCTGAGTGTAAAAATCAGCCTGGTATTTCGTTCGCAAGCGGCGGTATTGCCGGTATCTGAAAGCAAAACTCTAGCTGGAACGGATTACAACGATCGCTACATGCGTCAGTTGGTGAACGCCAGTTTTCGCATCCGCAACCGGGGGTAATTGAAATGAATCGACAGTATCCGGTTTTTTCTAGCAGTCGACGTGAGCGTGGCACTGCATTGATTGTCAGCTTGATTATTCTCGCTATCGTTACTCTGCTGGGCGTGACGGGCATGCAGTCATCCAACACAGAATTAAAACTCGCCGCCAGCCAGCGCGATCGCGGAGTGGCATTCGAAGCGGCGGAGGCCGCATTGGCAATAGTGGAAAAAAATCTCGCGGACAGTCCTCCTACCCGCGAGCAATTATTCACCTATCCGGTCTGCAGCGGCTCCGGTTGCTTTAATGCTAGCTGCCAGGGCGGTTTCTGTTTTGACGGCGACTATCCTTCCGGTTTTACGGA
>JBQGED010000386.1:0-13280 GCA_052039425.1 Sphingobacterium griseoflavum
ATATTGAGCGCGCTGTGCAATTGGCCGACCGGCTGGAGTTGCCGGTAGTCGCCACCAACGACGTGCGTTTTCTCGATGCCGATCAATTTGAAGTGCACGAAGCGCGGGTGTGTATCGGCGAAGGTAGAACCTTGGACGATCCGCGCCGCGAACGCCGCTACAGCGAGCAGCAATATTTACGCACCGCAGAGGAAATGACGGAGCTGTTCAGCGATATTCCCGAAGCGCTTGCCAATACCGTGGAAATTGCCAAGCGCTGTTCGCTGGATATTCAGCTGGGCAAATACTTCCTGCCGGAATACCCGGTTCCCGAAGGTTTAACCGAAAACGATTTTTTCCGGAAAATTTGTTTGGAAGGTTTGGAAAAACGGCTGCAGCGCATTCTGCCGCCGGATAGTTCCAACTATGGCGAGCGGCGCAAAGTCTACGAAGATCGTCTGCAGTTTGAGCTGGACATCATTATTCAGATGGGCTTCGCCGGTTACTTCCTCATCGTGATGGACTTTATCCAGTGGGCCAAAGATCACGATATTCCCGTGGGACCGGGGCGGGGTTCAGGTGCTGGTTCGCTGGTGGCCTATTCACTGAAAATCACCGATTTGGATCCACTGGAATACGACCTGCTGTTCGAACGATTCCTCAACCCGGAACGGGTGTCCATGCCCGACTTTGATATCGACTTTTGCATGGACAATCGCGACCGGGTGATTTCCTACGTGGCCGATACCTACGGTCGCGACGCGGTCAGCCAGATCATTACCTTCGGTACCATGGCGGCCAAGGCGGTGGTGCGCGATGTGGCGCGGGTGCAGGGCAAGTCCTACGGCCTCGCCGACAAACTGTCCAAATTGATTCCGCCTACACCTGGCATGACGCTGGAGGTGGCGCTGGAGCAAGAACCGCAATTAAAAGAATTTCTGCAAAACGACGGCGATGCCCAGGAGATCTGGGATATGGCACTGCAGTTGGAAGGGATTACCCGCAACGTCGGTAAACACGCCGGTGGTGTGGTGATCGCGCCGACCAAACTGACCGACTTTGCGCCGCTGTATTGCGACGAGACCGGCGGCGGTCTCGTTACCCAATTCGATAAAAACGACGTGGAAGAAGCGGGGCTGGTGAAGTTCGACTTCCTCGGCCTGCGCTCTCTGACCATCATCGATTGGGCTCGCCTAATGATCGACCAGCAACTCGCAAATAAAGGCGAGCCGCCGCTGGATATCAGCGCTATTCCCCTGGATGACGCACCTACCTTCAAGTTGCTCAAACGCGCGGAGACCACGGCGGTGTTCCAGCTGGAATCCCGCGGCATGAAGGACCTGATCAAGCGTCTGCAGCCGGATAACATCGAAGATCTGATCGCTCTGGTGGCGCTGTTCCGGCCAGGCCCGTTGGAATCCGGGATGGTGGACGACTTTATCAACCGTAAACACGGCCGCGCCCAGGTGGCCTACCCGGACGCCAAATTCCAGCACGCCAGCCTGAAGCCGGTTCTTGAACCCACCTACGGGGTCATCGTTTATCAGGAGCAGGTGATGCAGATCGCCCAGGTGCTGGCGGGTTATACCCTCGGCGGCGCCGACATGCTGCGCCGGGCCATGGGTAAGAAAAAACCGGAAGAAATGGCCAAGCAGCGCGCCGTCTTTGAAGAAGGGGCAAAGAAGCAGGGCGTAGATCCTGAATTGGCGATTCGCATTTTCGACCTGGTGGAAAAATTCGCCGGTTACGGCTTCAACAAATCGCACTCGGCCGCTTATGCCATCGTTTCTTATCAAACCGCTTGGCTGAAAGCGCATTACCCGGCGCAGTTTATGGCCGCCACCATGTCGTCCGATATGGACAAAACCGACAAGGTGGTGACCTTTATTGAAGAGGTCCGCAACATGGGTCTCACCCTGTTGCCGCCGGACGTAAATCTCGGCCAGTTTCAGTTCACCGTGGATGACAAGAACAACATCATCTACGGATTGGGTGCCATCAAAGGTCTGGGCGAAGGCCCGATCGAAAACATTATCAATGCGCGCAAAGACGGACCATTCAAGAGTTTGTTCGACTTCTGCGCTCGGGTGGATTCGCGCAAGGTCAATAAGCGCGCCTTGGAAGCGTTGGTGCGCAGCGGCGCCCTCGACCGGCTCGGCCCCGGCGTGGACGTGGACTACGACCGCGCCGTGATGTGGTCCGCCCTCGCCGAAGCGGTCAAAACTGCCGAGCAGAGCGCGGCTAACGCCAGTGCCGGTATGGTGGATCTTTTTGGTGCCATAGTCGCAGAAGAGGCCGCAGCCCAAGACGTTTATGCCGAATTCCGCCGCACCAAGCGCTGGAGCATCAAAGAACGGCTGAACGGCGAGAAGGAAACCCTCGGTCTCTACCTGACCGGTCACCCCATCGAGGAATTCCAGGACGAGTTGAAGCACCTGGTCTCCTGCCGCATCGCCGACGTCAAGCCGGACAAGTGTAAGCAGACCGTCGCTGGTCTGGTGGTGGCCTTCCGCGTGATGAAAACCAAGCGCGGTGACAGCATGGCGTTTGTCACCCTGGACGACCGCAGTGGGCGCATAGAAGTAGCGGCATTCGCCGATACCTACGCCGCTTATCGGGACAAACTTACAAAAGATGCGATGTTGGTGATCGAGGGCGTCATCAGCAACGACGACTACAGCGGTGGCCTGAAGATGCGCGCCGATACGGTGGCAGACCTCAGTGAGGCGCGTCTGGCGCGGGCCCATGCCATCAATATCGTCTGGTCGCACGCTGAACTGGCTGCCAACAGCGTGCTGCAGCTCAAAGACGCCTTGAAACCGCACAGTCAGGGCAACTGTACCGTTGGTCTGCAGTATGAGCGCCCGGACTGCGCGGCACAGTTATGGCTCGGTTCATCTTGGAAGGTCAAACCCACCGATGATCTGCTAATGCATCTGCGCGGGCTCTACGGTCAAGAGAAGGTCAGAGTCATCTATCGCCAGAACGGAATGGGGGCGATTTCGTGAACATGCACAATCTCGTGAAGATTTTGTGAGGATAGTGATAAACTTGCGCGCAATTTTTCATCCGGCCGTTCGACTCTCCCGAACGGCCCCCAGCCATAACCAGAATTGAATATGAACCTGAATTACTTGTCTTTCGAGCAGCCCATCGCCGAGTTGGAAGGAAAAATTGCCGAACTCCAACTGGTGGGCAGCGACAACCGCTTGAACATCACGGAAGAAATCGAACGTCTCAGGGAAAAATCCGCAAAACTCACGGAAAGCATCTATTCAAACTTGACTTCCTGGCAGATCGTCCAGGTTGCCCGCCATCCCCAGCGCCCTTACGCCTCTGACTATATCGCGCGCATCTTCACCGACTGGGAAGAGCTGCACGGCGATCGTCACTTCGGTGACGACAAGGCCATTATTGGCGGCATAGGCCGCCTGGAAGGCAAACCGGTTATGGTGATCGGCGAGGAGAAGGGACGCAGTGTGCAGGAAAAGGTCTCGCGCAACTTCGGCATGCCCAAGCCCGAAGGTTACCGCAAAGCTTTGCGCCTGATGCATATGGCGGAGCGCTTCAAGTTGCCGGTGCTCACCCTGATCGATACCCCCGGGGCCTACCCCGGTATCGACTCGGAAGAGCGCGGTATTAGTGAAGCGATAGCACAGAACTTGGCGGTGATGTCGCGTCTGCGCACGCCGATCATCTGTACCGTTATCGGTGAGGGTTCATCCGGCGGTGCCCTGGCCATCGGCGTGGGCGACCACCTGAATATGCTGCAGTACGCCACTTACTTCGTTATCTCCCCGGAAGGCTGCGCCAACATCATCTGGAAAACCGTGGAGAAAGCGCCGCTGGCCGCTGAGGCCATGGGTGTGACCTCTCGAGTATTAGAGGACCTGGGCATAGTAGACGAAACCATTCCCGAACCCCGCGGCGGCGCTCATCGCGATATAGAAGCCATGTGCGAAACCCTGAAAGCGCGCCTGGCTGAACAGGTGGACCGCTACTCCGCTATGCCTACCGACCAACTGCTGGATAAGCGCTACCAGCGCTTGATGAGTTACGGCAACGATTGATCCTTCAGCCGGGCAACTGCCCGGCTTTTTTGTCCCGCCTTAAATCCGCCGCAGCCCCCGCGTTTTTTTGCTCTTTCTCTTCATGATCGTGACTTGGTCCGCGAAAGCTCTGTTCACCTCGGTATCCCCGATCCCTATAATGTAACGGGTTACATCGCACCAATAGTATAAAAATCGATCGAAGCGACTAGGTATACAAAATGCCCGACGCTCGCTAAACGGCAGGGAAGCCGTCCATTAATAAAAACTTTCAGGAGAACAATAATGAAATTCAACGCCATAAAAACCATTGTCGGGGGATGCGCACTAGGGCTGGGTCTGATGGCGTCATCGGCCTGGGCGGGTTTCTCAATTTCGGGGACTCAACTGCTGGATGGCAACGGTCAGCCTTTCGTAATGCGTGGTATTAACCATGCGCACACTTGGTACACCAGCCAGACCAATACGGCTATTGCCAATATCGCCAACACCGGCGCCAACGTGGTGCGGGTGGTTTTGTCCAACGGGACTCATCGCGAGGGTTGGGTAAAGACGCCCGCCAGCGAGGTCGCCAATATCATCAACTTGTGTAAGACCAACCGCATCATCTGCATGTTGGAAGTCCACGACACCACGGGCTACGGTGAAAAAGCGGAGGCGACCACGGTGGCTCAGGCGGCGCAATACTGGGTGGAAATCGCCAATACACTGAAAGGCCAGGAAGATTATGTGCTGATCAATATTGCCAATGAACCCTTTGGTAACGGTCGGTCTGCCAGCGATTGGATTAATGCTCACCGCACCGCTATTCAGACCATTCGCGATGCCGGTTTGACCCATACCTTGATTGTGGATGCGCCGAGCTGGGGCCAGGATTGGGAAAAGTTCATGTTCAACAACGCGCCGCAGGTGGCGGATGCGGACTCTCTGAGCAACACCCTGTTCAGTGTGCATATGTATGAGGTGTATCAGGACTACAACACGATCCGCAGTTACATCACCGATTTTATGGGGCGGCACAATCTGCCCATCATCGTTGGTGAATTTGGCGCGGATCATCAGGGCAAGTTTGTCGATGCTGCCTCTATCATGCGCGTGGCGGAAGAGCTAAGCGTGGGCTACATCGGCTGGTCCTGGTCAGGCAACGGCAGCTGTTGCACGGCCTTGGACATAGTCAACAATTTCAATCCCGCCAGTCTGTCCAGTTGGGGCGATACCCTGATCAACGACGCCAACGGCATTAAAGCCACTTCGCGACGGGCAACGGTATTTGGCGGTGTCACCAGCTCTTCCAGTTCCAGCGGCTCGTCGTCTTCGAGCAGTTCCTCTTCTTCCTCAGGTGGTGCCTGTACCGGCAATGCGCCCAACGGCTTTCCTTACTGTTTGAGAGGCGATGCGACAGACGCCGATGAAAGCGGCGTTAAAGATGGCTGGGGATGGGAAAGCGAGGCGAGCTGCGTGGTGCCGGGTGGCCCGGCGGATAGCGCCAATTGCCCGATCGTAGGCAGTAGCTCATCAAGCTCGTCTTCCAGCTCCAGCAGTTCCAGTTCTTCCAGCTCATCTGGCGGTAGTAGTGCTTCGTCATCCGGTGGCGGTTTCGATCTCTGGGTCTTGATATTGTTGACCACGGCCGGGGTGTCTCGGGCAGTGGTCAGATTGCGTGCTCGCAGAGCTGTGTAACGCCGAGTCCACCGGACGGTCATTACCCCCAGAGTGCCGTCCGGCGCGAGCCCCCGGAAATGCTGGTTTCCGGGGGCTTTTTTTTAGTGGATCATAGCGGGAAACCGAAGGCGCTGATGTGATTCCAAGGGGGCGATATGCTGCAGATTTCCGCAAACGTTGCGATTCCAGACGAGGAGATCGAACTCACCGCTGTGCGCGCTCAGGGTGCCGGTGGCCAGAACGTCAACAAAGTGTCCTCCGCCATTCATCTGCGTTTCGACATTCCCAATTCCAGCCTGCCCGAGTTTTACAAAACACGCCTGCTGGAATTGAAGGACAGTCGCATTACCAAAGAGGGTGTGCTGGTCATCAAGGCGCAGCAATTTCGCACGCAGGAGAAAAACCGGGAGGACGCGCTGGCGCGTTTGCAGGAATTGGTGAAGGGTGCCGGCAAAGTGCAAAAAACCCGCCATGCGACCAAGCCGACCAAAAGCAGCAAGGAAAAACGCCTCAACGAAAAAACCGTGCGCGGCAAAATCAAATCAATGCGCGGGAGGATCGTCGATCTTTGATGGTGGGGCGAGAGCAGGGTGTTCGGGTGGCTCGTGCAGCCACTCGCGCCACATGGCGACCAGCAGAGCCATCAGCACAGGGCCGACGAATAGTCCCACCAACCCCATGGTTTTCACTCCGCCGATCAAGCCAAAAAAAGTGGGTAGAAACGGTAGCTTGATCGGACCGCCCACCAGTTTTGGGCGCAGGGTTTTATCGACGATAAACAACTCAACCGTGCCCCAGACGAACAGCCCGACACCCGCGGACATATTGCCGGTACCCACCAGATAGACCGAAATCAAAGTGAAGCTAAGGGGCGCACCGCCGGGGATCAGCGCCATAAAGCCTGTCAACACGCCGAACGCAACGGGCGAAGGCACTCCCGCAATCCAGTAGGCGACACCCAACACCACGCCTTCGCCCAAGGCAATCAAGCCCATGCCGATCACAGTCGAACTCACCGTCGCCGGCACCACCCGGGAAAAACGTCGCCAGCGAATCGGCAGAATGCGCTCGCCTAAACGATCCACCTGAGCAGCTAGAGAGGGGCCGTCCTTATAGAGGAAAAACAGGGTGATCAGCATAAATAACAGGGTCAACAACAGGCTGGCAACGCTGCTGCTCAGGGACCAGACCCATTTGGAAATACCGCCGATGTTTTTGCCGCTGATCAGACTGATGATGTAGGAGGGGGCGTGGGGCTCGTTCAGATACAGGTTCCATTTCTCCGCCAGCCAATCGCCGCCACCTGGTAGGTCGATCAACCATTTTGGTGCCGGTATACCGTGCTGATTCGCCGTATGAAACCAGTGGATCCAGTTGCTGATTTCCTGGAATGCATAGGCGATGGCGATGGAGATCGGGATGATGATGCAGAGGAGAATCAGTCCGACGGCGATGCTCGCGGCCAGAATTTTGCGATAACCGCAGGCTTCAAAAAGGCTTTGGTATAGCGGCCAACTGGCGAAGCAGATGATAAGTGCCGCCAGCACAGGCACGGCAAAACCGCTGAAAAAATAAACTCCGGCAACCAAAACAGCGACCAGAAGAACGCGGGCGACGGTGCTGTCATTGAATAATGGGTTCACGAATTGTCTCTTATTTATTTACCTCGAACGCCGGACGCAACAGCGCGTTCGCAACCGTCAATTGAACCAAGTATAGGCGTCAGCGGCGTAATACTACGAGAAGACCGGCGTCGGCACCAACTGTTCCGCCGCCGGGCGGAGATCAACAAGAGAAATTTACTGCATGGTTAGGTGACGCTTGCATGGAGGCTGTCGGCTTAAGACATCGGTTGTTCGCGAATGGGAATCTTTAAGTACCGCACGCCATTGTTCTCCGCAGAGGGAAGCTGTCCTGCTTTGATGTTCACTTGAATGGACGGTAGCAAAAGGCGCGGGGCCGGTAGTTGGGCATCGCGCGCATTGCGCATGGTGACAAAATGCTCCTTGGTAACTCCTTCGTGCACATGGATATTGTGGGTGCGCTGCTCGGCGACGGTGGTTGTCCAGCAATTTTCCTCCCGGCCAGGTGCTTTGTAGTCATGGCAAAGATGGATTGTGGTCTCATCCGGAAAGGCGAGCAGGCGCTTGATGGAGGTGTACAACGCCTCGGCGCTTCCCCCCGGGAAATCGGCGCGTGCGGTGCCGTAATCCGGCATAAACAGCGTGTCCCCGACAAACAAATTGCCCTCTATGTAATACGACACGCATGCAGGTGTGTGCCCCGGGGTGTGCAGAACCTGGATAAAAGTGTCGCCAAATGGAATGCGCTCGCCATCCTTTAGCAAATGGTCGAATTCACTGCCATCTCCAGAAAGATCGTTCAAATTAAAAACCGGACGAAATAAGGTTTGCACGTCGCGGATGTGCTCGCCTATAGCAACCGGGGCGCCGGTTTTCTGCTTTAGATAAGGAGCGGAACTCAGGTGGTCTGCATGGGCGTGAGTCTCTAAAATCCATTGCAGCGCCAGCTGGTGCGCGTCGAGAAAAGCCAGTAATAAATCCGCTGATGTGGTGGAGAACTTGCCGCTGGGATGATCGTAGTCCAGCACCGGATCAATAATCACTGCGTGATGCTTTTTGCTTTCCCACAGCACATAACTGACGGTGCTGGTCGCTTCATCGAAGAACGATTGGATGTTGATGTGTGTCGACATGGCTGGTCCTCTGTTGACAACATATTTAAGATAACTATTATATAAGCATTGTCTTAATTATATGTCAATCGAAGCGGCGCTGCACGCGGTTAAGTGTATGTGCGGACCGTGTTGGTGGAGATGCCTGTGAAGAAATTGAGCGTTGAATCTTTTATGCGCGACGGCGCGCAAGAAGCGGCGGCTTTTTTACGCCTTTTGAGTAATGAAAATCGTCTGCTTATTCTGTGTTTGTTGATTCAGCATAAAGAGTTAAGCGCGGGCGCGCTTAACGAATCTGTCGCTCTGACGCAGCCGGCGCTGTCCCAACATCTCAGTAAATTGCGCGAGGAAGGCCTGATTACCTTCCGTCGCGACGCGCAAACCTTGTATTACCGCATTGCCAATCCGGATGTCGCGAAATTGATTTCCACATTAAAAACCATTTTTTGTCCGTAATGTTGCCCATACGGGCAGGAGTTGAGTTATGAGTTTGCCCAATATTAACCCCAGCGAAGCGTCACGCCTGATTCAGCAAGGTGCAGTTGTGATTGATATTCGCGGTGCCGATGAGTATGCGCGCGAACATATTCAGGAGGCGAAAAATATTCCGCTGGATGCCTTATCAGCAGACACACTCGCATTTGTTGATCATCAGAAAGTGATTTTTCATTGCCGTTCCGGCATGCGTACGTCTGCCAATGCGCAGCGCTTGGCGGAAGTGGTGAAAACCGAGGCTTTTATTTTGGCGGGCGGACTTGATGCATGGAAAAAGGCCCAACAGCCGGTGGTAAAAGATTCCTCGCAACCATTGGAGATGCAACGCCAAGTTCAAATTGGCGCAGGATTTTTAGCGTTAACTGGCTGCATCCTCGGCTTGACGATATCGCCGAAATTTCACTATCTCTCAGGATTTGTAGGCGCAGGACTTTTATTTGCGGGCATCACCGGTTTTTGCGGTATGGCAAAAGTGCTTGCGCATATGCCATGGAATAAGCGCTAGTGCTCAGCGGCATTGTACTGGGACTTTTCGTCGGCCTGATTATGGGGCTGACGGGTGCAGGCGGCGGCATTCTTGCGATACCCGCGCTGATGTATGGAATGGGTGTTGCGTTAACCGACGCGCGCCCCGTTGCATTAATTGCCGTCGGCCTTGCCGCTGCGGCGGGCACTTTTCACGGGCTGCGTTTAAAACTGCTGCGCTATCGAGCCGCGCTTGTTCTCGCGTTAGCGGGAGCCTTGGTTGTGCCATTCGGTATGGCGTTGGGGCATCAGTTAAGCCCGGTTGTTCTCCACAGTTTATTTGCGGCGGTGATGATCATCGCCGGTGTGCGCATGCTGTTTTCCGGCAAAGAACTGTCGTTGGAAAAAAATGATCTTGTCGGCTCTGTATGCGCAATTGCGCCAGATTCGGGTCGATTTATTTGGACCCCTAAAACCGCTTTCGTAATGATTGCGATCGGTATGGTTGCCGGCTTTTTTACCGGTTTATTAGGTGTGGGTGGTGGCTTTATTGTGGTGCCTGCACTTTTGGCGGTGAGCCCGCTTTCTTTTAACAGTGCGGTGGCGACATCGCTAATGGTGGTCGCATTAAATTCATTGGTGGCAGTGGGATTGGCTTTGCAGGATGGGGTCGCACTGACGATCCCTATAGAGCTATTCATTTTCTGCACGGTAAGCGGTCTGTTTGCTGGACGTATGCTGAGTAAATGGATCCCCGGCCAATGGGTGCGTTATGGCTTTAGTGTCCTGTGCTTCGGCATCGCGATTGTGATGGTGGTGCCGCGTTAACCGAATGCATGGGAGGGCCTTCGATTTTTGCGGATGGCATCTGCATTCGACTCTTTGCGCATTTGCGCGCTGTCGGTGACGACTATGGGCCAGCCGAGACTGCAATTTTCCACCCGCGCTTCTATGCCGAAGGCCGTGCGCAGCAGTTCTACAGAAATCGTCTCCCGCGCTGGACCTGCGGCGATCAGACTGCCTTGCGCCAACACCGCAATCCAGTCGCAAAAGCGCAGGGCGAGATTGAGATCGTGAATGGCGATAACGGCGACCGCGCCGGTATCGCGGCAGGTCTCGTGCAGCAGTTCGAGCACGCGCAATTGCCAGCGCATATCCAGGGCAGAGGTGGGTTCGTCCAGCAACAATAGTTCGGGCCGGCGCACCAGTACCTGAGCCAGCCCCACCATCTGGCGCTGACCGCCAGAGAGGGTACTGAGCGGTCGCAACGCCAAGTCGAGAATGCCCAGTTGTTGCAATACTCCTTGAACGTCCTTCTCCACCACTGTGCTCGACAGATCCGGGCGCAGTGCGCGATAACCGCTGCACAAGGCCTCCCACACCAACAGGCTGGTGCTCTGCGGCAGCGACTGCGGTAGATAGCCAACTTTTTGCACGCGTTCGGTGCCGGGCATGCTGAGCAGCTCGGTGTCGTCCAACCAGACTTTGCCGCTGGCGTGCTGCAGGCCGGCGAGGGATTTCAGCAGGGTGGATTTGCCCACGGCGTTGGCGCCGAGCAGTGCCACCAGGCTTCCGGGTGCGACCGGCTCCATGGTGATGTCGCGCAGCACCGGTTTTTTGCCGTAGGCCACATGCAATTGCTCGATGGTCAGGGCAGTCATGCAACACCTCCGCGGCGGGACAGGATCAGGGCCAAAAATAAGGGGATGCCGATTAGGGCGGTTACCACCCCGACCGGCAGAACCACACCCGGGACAATCACTTTGCTCACCACGGACGCAAAGCTCATCAATAACGCGCCGGCCAGTGCGCTGGCGGGCAGATAAAAGCGGTGGTCTTCACCAAATACCAAGCGCGCCATATGCGGCGCCACCAGGCCGATAAAACCGATCTCGCCGACAAAGGCGATGGCGACACCGGTGAGCAGACTGGCGCGCAGTAGCACTCGCATACGCAAACGGTCCACGGCGATGCCCAAGCTGCGGGCGTGATCCTCACCACTGCGCAAGGTGGTCAGCATCCAGACGCTGCGCAAAGCGAATGGCAGACACACACCCAGCACCGCCGCCACTATGGCGAGCTTGCCCCAGGTTGCCCGCGCCAGACTGCCCATGGTCCAGAAGACGATCTGCTGCACTGTGTCCGCACTGGCCACGTATTGCACCAGCCAGATCAGCGAGTTCATGGTGAAATACACCGCAATGCCGAACAGCACCAGGGTGCCCACTCCCGCACCGTAAAACCGCGCCAATAGCTGGATCAACAGGGTGGAAGCGGCGGCGAATATAAAGGCGGATGCCGGCACCAAAAGATTCTGCGGCACAAAAACGAGTGGGCCGCCGAAGGCGATAGCGAGAGCTGCGCCTAGACACGCCGCCGAGGCGACGCCCAAAGTGAAAGGACTCGCCAGCGGATTGTTAAGCACCGTCTGCATCTCCGCCCCCGCCAAGCCCAGACATCCACCCACCATTACGGCCATTAAGGCGTAGGGCAGGCGGATGTCCCAGAGAATGACGCTTTGCGCCTTGTTCAATTGCTGTGGATTGAAAATACCGCCGAGCACGTCCGTCAGCCCAAAGGCGGCGGGGCCGGTGGTGAGGTCCGTGATCACCAGCGCCAGCAACGTCACGCCCAAGCCAGCAAGCAGTAGCCAGCGCCGGAAGAGCAGAGCGCGGTAGCGTTCAGAAACGGAAAAAGCCGGCGGGTCGCCGGCTGCCATATTCAGTGTTTTGGTATTCATAAAGCGGGCACTGTCTTGGTTTGTGTCGTCACCCAATAAACCCCCTGGAACGGCACCGGCTGAAAATCCCGATAAAAATCCCGCAACAACGCCTGCGCATCCAGATCGTTAAAAACCTCCGGATGCAGCCACGCGGCCAGCGCAGCGAGGGCGGTGACATTAAATGGCGAGTTATAAAAATGGTGCCAAATCCCAAACAGTTTGCCTTCCTGCACTGCATTGAGGTTGCGCACGGCCATGGCATTGGCGGCGCGTTTGAGCGAGTCGCGCGCCTGAATTTCATCGACATCCGGCCCCAGCATCACAAACGGACTGGCGGCGCCATTTTGTTTTGCCGAGCCGATGGCGGTGGCGAGGTATTTATCCGGCTGATGGGTCAGCAAGTGTTCGATATTTACATTGCCCACATCTCCCGGAATCAACTCCGCGCCTATATGTCTGCCACCGGCAGTTTGCAGCAATGTGCCCAGCATTGTATTGCCCATGGTTTCACAGCACTCAGGGAATAATCCGACTTTGCTGTGCAGAAATACTGAGGGGCGTTTTTCTTCCGGAATTTTTTTAACGCGTTCGCGCACCAAATTCAGAGTTTTTTCGTAGCGCTCGCTGAAGGCTTCTGCCGCTTTTTCATTGCCACATAATTTTCCAAGGATGCGCACGCTTTTTTGCGTGTGTTCCAGCGGCGCTTCGCGAAAGTCGATAAAAACCACGGGAATTCCCGCTGCTTCTAACTGGTTGAGCATTTCCTTGTCGTGGGGAGACGGACCGTGGCCGCTGATGCCGAAGATCGCCACATCCGGCATCAGGCCGATGGTTTTCTCCACGCTGAAACTCGATGCTTCGCCTTTGCCTACCAGCGGGACTTTTTCGATGGCGGGGAAGTGTTGGGCATATACCGTCCAAGTTGCTGGATCGTATTGTTTCAGATCCGCCTGCATGCCTTTGATGCGGCTGATCGCGGCATCTTCGACCACTATGCCGAGTGCTGGAATAAATCGGCTCTCACCTAAAATAATGCCGTTGACGGTTTTAGCCACCGTGACATCGCGGCCGAGAATATCGGTGATTGTCTGCGTGCCTTTTTCCGCGTGTGCGTTTATAAACAGCAACAACAGGAAACTCAGCAAAAACTTAGCGCGTTCCATTCATTACCTCGTAAAGGGCTCGGCCCGATAAAACTGTTGGTAAACATAAC
>JBQGED010000387.1:0-6466 GCA_052039425.1 Sphingobacterium griseoflavum
GCCGATGGACTCGAGAATGTTGTTGTATTTCATGAGTTGGCTCCTTGGCGGCCGGATGAGTGCGGGCCAATGTAGCAAATAACAGTGCTGCTCGGGGAGTGGCGCAGACTATCCACAATATCTGTGGATAAGTGAGTGGAAAGGCTTGGGGGAAGGGGCAGGAGGCTGATGACCTGGGTCATGCACGCCATAGCTTGATTTTTGATCACCAAATCCCGCCGCGTTTGCACATAAAAAAATCCCGGCTTGGCAGGGGGCCAAGCCGGGATTTTTTTAATGGATCTAACTTCTATCGTTTATCGCGCACAGTAAATTCGCGTGCGGTGTAACCCGTGTACAGCTGGCGGGGGCGACCGATTTTGAAGCCTTCCGAAATCATTTCGTGCCAGTGGGCAATCCAGCCGACGGTGCGTCCGGTAGCAAAAATCACCGTAAACATTTCGGTCGGGATGCCGATGGCTTTCATGAGAATGCCGGAGTAGAAGTCCACGTTTGGATAGAGTTTCTTCTCGACAAAGTAGGGGTCTTCTAGAGCAATCTGCTCGAGGCGCTTGGCGATCTTCAGCAGCGGATCATTTTCCAGCCCCAATTCAGTCAGAACTTCGTCGCAGGTCTGCTTCATGACTTTGGCGCGCGGGTCGAAGTTTTTATAAACCCGGTGGCCAAAGCCCATCAAGCGGAATGGATCGTTTTTATCTTTGGCTTTGGCGATGTATTTGTCGATGTTCTTCACATCGCCGATTTCTTCCAACATATCCAGCACCGCTTCGTTGGCGCCGCCATGTGCGGGACCCCAAAGGGTGGCAATACCTGCGGCGATACAGGCAAAGGGATTGGCGCCAGAAGAGCCGGCAAGACGCACAGTAGAGGTGGAGGCGTTCTGCTCGTGGTCTGCGTGTAGCAGGAAGATGCGGTCCATGGCCTTTGCGAGTACCGGGTTCACCTTGGGATCGTCGCAGGGGGTGCCGAACATCATATGCAGGAAGTTTTCTGCATAGCTCAGGTTGTTATTGGGATACATGAACGGCTGACCGATGTGGTGCTTGTAGCACATGGCGGCCAGGGTCGGCATTTTGGCAATCAAACGATGGGCTGAGATCAGCCTGTGTTGCACGTCGTTGATATCCAGCGAGTCGTGATAAAAGGCGGACAGAGCGCCGACCACGCCACACATGATGGCCATCGGGTGAGAGTTGTGGTGACACCCCTGGAAACAGCGGGCGATGGATTCGTGCACCATGGTGTGGTGCGTAATCACATTAACAAATTCGTCGTACTGCGCTTGGCTGGGGAGCTCTCCATGCAGCAGCAGGTAGCAGGTTTCCAGGTAATCTGACCTTTCCGCAAGAACTTCTATGGGATAGCCCCGGTGCAAAAGCACACCTTTGTCACCATCGATATAAGTAATTTTGGATTCACATGACGCGGTGGAAACGAAACCCGGATCGTAGGTGAAAAACCCTTTACCGGTGAGTGCGCGAACGTCGATCACATCGGGACCGACACTGCCGGAATAGACCGGCAACTCGATTTTTTCGTTTAAACCGTCGACCGTAAGTTGAGCTTTCTTATCAGTCATTACGGACTCCTGTTTCAAGTATTGAAAGACTCGATGCCTAGGGCAGCTGGTGCGCCATAAAAGCATTCTTTGATAGTGCATACAAGTGGCTGGCAACTGGGTCATTTCCCAACGGGATCATCAAGCCTGCCGCCATAAAGGATGGCTGGCAGATGAAATTCCGGATAAAGGAAAGGTCAGCACTGAACAAGTCGCCGAGAACCCGTAGGTTCGTGTCCAGATGTATCGCCGGTGGTGGGATGCACTGAAAGGTTTTACGCAGGTAATACAATGCAACGATTATTCCCGGGCGTGCCGTAGTATAGAGAAAAGCGGCGCCATAGGGGTAGCATCGGGTCCGCCGAAACAAAAAAAGTCCCTGTTCAATACGCTGCGCCGCTATTCTTCATCTCTCGGAGTAAATATTTTGCAACTTTACGGTGCGCTTATCTCCAATGCTTCGCTATTTTGGTGCATTCGGAGATTAACTTCAGGAAAAACAAGGGAATTGTGGCGTCAATTTGTTTGTGTTTTCCCCGGGGCGTCTCTATAATTCCGCGCGTTTTTGAGAGGCGTTACCGCGCTTGCTTTCTCAACCCTCGCCCGCCAGACCGACAGGTTCTGCCGACCTGACAGGCGCAAGAAGCACGAACGTGCGGCCTTCCATTTACCCGGTTCATTCTGGACCGTCTGCTGCTCCCTAATATTGCGTAGTCATACGGATTTGACTGAATACCGACGTATAGACTGCAACCATAGACAAAGGTATCGACACACTGTGAACAAGCAACGACCTGTCAATTTAGATTTGTCCACCATCAAGTTCCCGATCACTGCCATTGTTTCCATCACCCATCGAATTACTGGCGTTGTCCTGTTGGGGGGCATTCTGGTGCTGATGTGGATGTTGGACGCCAGTTTGACGTCCGAAGAAAGCTTCAACGAGCTGCGTGAGCTGATGGCCAACCCGTTGGCCAAGGTGGTGCTTTGGGGTGTTCTGGCGGCACTGGCTTATCACTTGGTAATGGGCATACGCCATATGTTTATGGACTTGGGCATTGGTGAGTCTTTGAGTGGTGGACAGACGGGCGCCAAATTGGCTTTGGCTTTAGCAATCGTATTGATTCTGGCAGCAGCGGGGTGGTTGGTATGGTAACGGCAGTGACGAATCTGGGCCGCAGTGGCCTGTTTGATTGGGTATCTCAACGCGTCAGCGCCGTGGTGCTGGCCGTTTACACCATTTTTATAGTGGCGTTTATTGCCTCCCACCCTCAGATGGATTACGCGACGTGGCGCGATCTGTTTGATCAACAATGGATGCGCATTTTCAGTTTCATCGCGCTTATCAGCGTTGCCGGCCACGGTTGGATCGGCCTATGGGCTGTTCTGACGGACTATGTGACAGAGCGCATGATGGGCGGAAAAGCCTTAGGTCTGCGTATTGTGGCGCTGGGCGCTTACGCGCTGGTGACTTTGTCGTACCTCGTCTGGGGTTTCGAAATTCTGTGGGGGTTTTAAGTTAAATGGCTAATATGCGCACAATCAGTTTTGATGGAATCGTAGTGGGCGGCGGCGGCGCCGGTATGCGCGCCGCGTTGCAGATGGCTCAGTCCGGCTTCAAAACCGCAGTGGTAACCAAAGTGTTTCCCACCCGTTCACACACAGTTTCAGCCCAAGGGGGCATCACCTGCGCGATTGCGAGCGCGGACCCTAACGACGACTGGCGCTGGCACATGTACGACACAGTGAAAGGCTCTGACTACATCGGCGACCAGGATGCCATTGAGTACATGTGTTCGGTCGGCCCCGAGGCGGTATTCGAACTCGAACATATGGGCCTGCCATTTTCCCGTACGGATAACGGTCGCATTTATCAGCGTCCATTCGGTGGCCAATCCAAGGCTTTCGGTCGCGGCGGCCAGGCTGCACGCACTTGCGCCGCAGCTGACCGTACTGGCCATGCGCTTCTGCATACCCTGTATCAACAAAACGTCCGCAATAACACCGTCTTTCTGAACGAGTGGTTTGCCGTCGATATCGTCAAGAATCAGGACGGCGCAGTGGTCGGTGTCATCGCCATCAATATGGAAGATGGTGAAACCGTTTATATCCGTTCCAAAGCGACGGTATTTGCCACCGGTGGTGCCGGACGTATTTATGCCTCTACCACTAATGCCCACATCAATACCGGAGACGGCATTGGTATGTCGATCCGCGCTGGATTTCCAGTGCAGGATATCGAAATGTGGCAGTTCCACCCGACGGGGATCGCCGGCGCCGGTGTGCTGGTCACTGAGGGTTGCCGTGGTGAGGGCGGTTATCTGATCAATAAAAATGGCGAGCGGTTTATGGAGCGCTACGCTCCGAATGCCAAGGATCTCGCGGGCCGCGATGTGGTGGCCCGTTCCATGATTCTGGAAATTCTCGAGGGTCGCGGCTGTGGTCCTAACGGTGACCATGTGTATCTGAAGCTCGATCATCTGGGCGAACAGACCCTGAATGAAAAACTCCCCGGCATTCTCGAATTGTCACGCACCTTTGCCCACGCGGACCCCGTCAAAGAGCCCATTCCGGTTGTACCCACATGTCATTACATGATGGGAGGCATTGTTACCAACATCGACGGCCAGGCGCTTACCCAGGACGCCGAAGGCAACGACAAAGTTATTCCGGGCTTCTATGCTTGTGGCGAAGTCGCTTGTGTATCCGTCCACGGCGCGAATCGCCTGGGTGGCAACTCTCTCCTGGATTTGGTGGTATTCGGTCGTGCATCTGGTATGTACATCGAAAAAGCGCTGCGCGAGGGTGTCGAATACCGCCCGGCGAGCGACAGCGATATAGAAGCGGCAATGTCACGGCTGAACCGTCTCAATCAATCGCAGTCTGGTGAATCACCAACAGTATTGCGCAAAGAATTGCAGACCATCATGCAGAACTACTTCGGTGTGTTCCGCAAAGGCGAATACATGCAGGAAGGCATCAAGCAACTCGCCGCGCTGCGGGAGCGCATGGATAACATCTGGCTGCAAGACAAGAGCAACGCGTTCAACACCGCGCGCATCGAAGCTCTGGAAGTGCAGAATTTGTTTGAGGTCGCTGAAGCGACGGCGATTGCCGCAGAAGAGCGCAAAGAATCCCGCGGTGCTCATGCACGCGAAGATTATCAGGAGCGCGATGATCAGAACTGGCTGTGCCATTCGCTGTACTTCCCCACTGATAAACGTGTGGGTAAACGAGCTGTCAATTTCGCGCCGAAAACCATGCAAGCTTTCGAGCCCAAAATCCGTACCTATTAATCGAGTGAGGTAAAAGGGTCAAATGTTGAAAGTCGAAGTCTACCGTTACAACCCGGAAACCGATAAAGCCCCTTATATGAAAACCTATGAGGTGGACACTCAGGGTAAGGACTTGATGGTGCTGGACGTGCTGGAGCTTCTCAAAGCGCAGGATCCCACCTTGGCGTACCGCCGTTCCTGCCGCGAAGGTGTTTGCGGTTCGGATGGTATGAATATCTCCGGCAAGAATGGCCTTGCGTGCATCACCTCGCTATCAGAGAGCGTGAAAAACAACCGTTTGGTGTTACGCCCATTGCCGGGCTTGCCGGTGGTCCGCGATCTCGTGATCGATATGTCTCAGTTCTATGAGCAATATCGCAAGATCGAACCCTTCTTGCAGAACAATACTCCAGCGCCGGCAATTGAACGCCTGCAGTCTCCGGAAGATCGTGCCAAACTTGACGGGCTCTACGAGTGCATTCTGTGCGCTTGCTGTTCCACCAGCTGCCCATCCTTCTGGTGGAATCCGGACAAATTCATAGGTCCGGCGGGTCTGCTCCAGGCCTACCGCTTTCTGGCCGATAGCCGTGACACAGCGACGGAACATCGCTTGGGCAAGTTGGATGATCCGTTCAGCGTTTTCCGCTGCCACGGCATCCAGAACTGTGTGGCGGTCTGCCCGAAAGGGCTGAATCCCACCCGTGCCATCGGCCACATACGCAATATGTTGCTCCAGCGCGGTGTATAAACCGCACAAGCGACACGGCTCGCGGCCGTAACAATCCAAAGATTGACCCCCGCCAACGGCGGGGTTTTAGCATGTCGCCGCCAGTGGATGCGGTGACAGCCTGAACAGCCATAACTGAGTCGTTCACAGGCGCATGCCAGACTCTTCACTGGTTTGCGGTCGCCGGGGAGGCGGTCAATTGCGCTTTCAACACTTGGTCGGCTTAATCGACGGTGGACAACATGCAGCAAAATCTGATGGAGCTCCTGTGGAGCACTTCCCATATTTCCGGTGGCAATGCTGCCTACGTGGAAGGTTTGTACGAGTCCTTTCTGCGCGATCCCAGCTCTGTTTCCAGCGAGTGGCGCACTTATTTTGAGCAGCTGCCCCGCGTCAATGGGGTGGTTGCCAACGACATTCCGCATTCGGAAATCATCGAATATTTCGAGCAGCTCGGGAAAAGCCGTTCGCGGCCGATGTTGGCTCCGGGAACCGGCGCAACCGACGTTAAACATGAGCGCAAACAGGTCGAAGTGGTGCAGCTGGTCAATGCCTATCGCCTGAGCGGCCACAAGAAAGCCAGCCTGGATCCTCTCGGCCTTACCCGCGCCACCAATCTGGCGGAGCTCGATCTGAATTTTCACGGCCTCACCGCAGCTGATCTCGATGTGGTGTTTCAGACCGGTGATTTGTCCTTCGGCAAAGCGGAAGCGCCGTTGCGCGAAATTGTCGCTGATCTGGAGAAAACCTACTGCGGTACCGTCGGCGCGGAGGTTATGCACATCACCAATTTCGCCGAACGCAAATGGCTGTTGAACCGTCTCGAAAGCCAGCGCTCCACCGCTGTTCTCGATCCTGCGGATAAAGTGTCTCTGCTGCAGAGCCTCACTGCCGCAGAAGGTTTGG
>JBQGED010000388.1:0-9320 GCA_052039425.1 Sphingobacterium griseoflavum
GCAAATATTGATATTTTTCTGCCGTAGCACCAGCTAAAGCTTCCGAGTTACGGATAACGGATACCTTCAGGAAAACCATCAGGTTGGTGCGTTCTTTTCTGTTTGTATTGGAACGGAACAGACGCCCAATCACCGGCAAGCGGCCCAATACAGGAACCCGCATTTCATACTGGTTGAGCTTGTCCTCAATCAATCCCCCAAGGACAACAATTTCTCCATCGGACGCCAACACTTTGGTTTCGATTTTCCGCTGATTCGTCGTAAAACCTTGTTCGGCAGATACTGACGTATCGATATCGGAAACTTCTTGCGCCACCGTCAAAAGGATGGTGTCGCCTTCGTTGACCTGCGGCGTGACCGTCAGTTTGATACCTACGTCTTGGCGCTGAATGGTTTGAAATGGACTGCTCAGTCCGTTTGTCACTGCAGACGAGCCGGTCAGAATGGGAATATTCTTACCAACGACAAAGCTGGCCTCGTGATTATCCATAGTCAATAAAGATGGCGTGGACAAAATATTGTTCTGACCGTCATCTTCTAATGCCTGAATCAATGCAACGAAATCATTGTCATTGTTCTGGCCGATAACTCCGAACATTTGCCCGGTGACGCCTGCCAAGGCACTCGCCAGCGCTCCTGTTGCTTCTGTGTTGTTAGGATCTTGCATACCCAATGCAGCACCACCCACTGTGCCTATTGGACTGCTATTGTTAGAGCTGCCAAAAACGCCCTTGCCACGATCAAAAAACAGCCAGTGTACCCCGAGGTTTTTGGCGCTGGATTCACCCACTTCCGCAATAACAGCCTCAACCAGCACCTGAGCACGGCGAATATCCAATCGCGCCACTACATCCAAGAGCGAATCCAAATCATCACCGGACGCCGTGATCAGCAGCGCGTTGGTATCCTCATCCGCTTCTACGGTTGCAGCGACCACATTCTCCTGCTTTCCACCGGGACCGAGTTTGGCGAGGTTTGCCATTACCTTGGTAAGCGTTTCCGCGACGGTTTTGGCTTCAGCGTAATCCAGATAAACCACCCGCACGTTACCAGTCTGGGCACGTGGTTTATCCAAGCGGGCGATCAGCGATTTCATACGCTGACGCTGCAGGTCCTCACCGGTGATCAACACAGCATTGTTGCGCTTGTCGGACGTGAGGTTGAGCGAGTTGTTGGGCAGATTGTTGTTGTTCGGATCGGCCTTCTCCAGGCCCTGCAACACCTGCACCAGATCCGCGGCGTTGGCGTATTTGAGTTCGACGATCTCGGTAATGGGAGTCGCTGATTTGTCCAAGCGCTCGATCAATTCGCGAATGCGCGCGATATTTTCCGCTGAGTCCGTAATGATGATGGCGTTGGAAGGATCGTAGGCCGATAAATGCGAGTGCTGCGGCACCAGGGGACGGATGGATGGCAGAATTTTCGCCGCCGCTATGTTCTGCAGCTGGATGACCTGGGTGAGATAGCCTTTTTCCGACGTGTTGCCGCTCACCACGGGAACCGGCGATGAGCGCGCGTCCTTGAGCGGGATAATGCGCAACACACCATCAACTTCCACCATGGAGAAGTCGTGCATCTCGAGCACGGTGCGGAACATCTGCAGCAGCTTGCCCTCGTTCATCGGCTTAGAGGAGATAACCTTGATGCGCCCTTTGACCCGGGGATCGATGATCACGGTACGACCGGTGACGTCCGCAACGAATTTGATCAACTCCTGAATATCAGAGTCCTTGAAGTTAACCATCCATGTCTGTTGCGCCCAGCTGTTGACCGCTAGTGTCAACGCCAGCGCGCCGGCTGCACCCAAGCTTGTTATTCTTCGCAACACTGTTACCCCTCGGAACTCATGGTAATTTGGATTGAATGCGTCGAGCCGTCGCGCATCACCTGGAGGTTTGCTTCGGTAGCGTTTTTAAGCGCCTGATAGACCTCGCGCACTTTTTGCGGCTCATTCACCTCGATACCGTTGACCGACACCACTATATCGTCCTGACGCAAGCCGACCTGATCGAACAGTTCACGTTTGCGGCCCGGCCTGACTTTATAACCGATCATGCGGCCGTTTTCAGTGGCCACCATAAAACGCACCACATCCCCGATATTCTGCGCTTGCTCGATCTGACCGCGGCTCACGCTCGCCTGGACGTCAGGCGCAGGACCAGTGTCCACTGGCGGGGTATAAGTCTGCTGCGGCGCAGTGCTGGCGACCTTTAGCCCATCTTCTCCGTACAACCAAAGCTCTTCCAACTTGCCGTTGTTGTTCAAAATCACTTTCAGCGAATGAATTTCGGCGATCTTCACGCCGCGCGCGTTGTCGATTTCGTCGCCGATTTTATAGAGCTTTTGATTATCCGCGCGGCCGATGATGGCCCAGGAGAGACTCGGTTCGTTGGCGGCGATAATGCCCTGCAGTTCGAGATTCAACTGCGTAACTTCGAGACGCTGTTCCACTACTGGCGTTTCTGTCACCACGGGTTGTGCATTCAAATCGCCGAACAGGTTCAGTTGTTGTATCGCGCCCACATCCACGTTGCGGCCGGGGCCGCTGTCGGCGCGGGCAATAGTGACAGGTGTAACAGGAGCAGTCGGCAGCGAGGGTGCCGGAATGAGATACCAAACGAGAATCGCGAGATTGTGGCAAATCCAGAACAGCGCCAGTGCCAACACGCCCAGACGCCAGAATCTCAGCGGCACCTTCTTAAGCGTTGCGCTCCCGCGCGCCAGGGCCGCTTCTGCTCCGGCGATATAGGAATGATTGGCGACGTTTTTCAGGGCCACCAGGTTTCTCCATGTTGGGGCGGTTGAATGAGAGTTGCTGAAATCTGCGCCAGATCGGGGCTGCAGGGTGCGCAAGTATGCGGCCAAATTATTATGAATTCATCACAATATCTCTTACTTTGCGAGAAGCTGTAAACACTTTGCATTAAATATAGCCTTTAAATTCCGTATTTTGGGGGCTGTTCCTCATCCTAAGTCTCACCTTGTTTCACCCCATAACTGTTTGTATCCTAGCGCGCTCAGTCGGGAGGCACCTGCATGCAAGAGGTCTATATCATCCGCAATCAGGATCATCTTTACTTGAACAAACAAGGCGATTGGGTGGATGGTTGCGAGAGTCACAGCTTGTTCCGCACCGCTCATAAAGATGAGGCACTCAACATGAAAGTGGAGCTGTCGGTGCGCCATCCCCAATTGCGCCTAACCCTTGTTTCAGGCGCTCTCGACGAGAAAGGCCATCTCGCTTTAAACAGCGGTGAAGCTCCCGCTATTGACCCAGGCCACAATGGTTTGTTCAGGCCCGCCGAGGCGTATGAATCGGAATCCAGCACAGATCACATATCCGCAGCGGGCGGCACCATGCAACGAACAGCAGATGCCGACGTCTGAGCCATCACGTTTCCAAACGATTTCCCCAAAACCTAAGATTTCTTAAAGACTAGTCGCAAATTCCTGGGGTCGTTCCCCGAATAGTTGAGGATTCCTGAGTGCGTAAGTATGTGGAGCTTGGCCGAGAGCAGATACCGGCCGGTCTGTTTGATCGAGAGAATGCCCCGCTTCTCAGCGGAATTTTGCGTGGTGTAGAAAAAGAGAGTCTGCGGGTGACGCAGACGGGCTGTATGGCCTTGACCGACCATCCCCGCGGCCTCGGCTCAGCCCTTACCCACCCGCAGATCACCACCGATTTCAGCGAATCCCTGTTGGAATTTATTACGCCGCCTTCTCATCGAGTGACCACGCTGCTGGACCAGCTCACCGCACTGCACCGATTTACATACCAGCACATTAACGACGAGCTCCTGTGGGGACACAGCATGCCCTGCATGATTGCCGGCAGTGACGATATTCCGGTAGCCCGCTATGGTTCGACCAACCGGGGCCGCATGAAAACCGTCTACCGCATCGGCCTGGGGCATCGCTATGGCAGAGTGATGCAAACGGTTGCAGGGGTGCATTACAACTTTTCTTTACCCAACTCCTTTTGGGCCTTCATGCATCAGCACGAAGGTTCGGTAGAAGAGCTCGACCAATACACCACGCGCCGCTACTTCGATCTGATCCGCAATTTCCGCCGCCACTATTGGCTGTTGATCTATCTCTTTGGCGCCTCACCCGCGTTGTGCCGCAGTTTTGTCAAAGGGCGCAGCCACAATCTGCAGGCATTCGGCACCGACGAACACACGCTGCATTTGCCCTACGCCACATCACTGCGCATGGGCGATCTCGGCTATCAGAGCAAGGCGCAGGAAAAACTCTACGTCTGCTACAACTCCCTGGACAGCTATGTCAAAACCCTGGGCCGAGCCATATCAACATCTTACGAGCCCTACGAGCACATCGGTGTGCAGGATGCGCAGGGCAATTTCAGACAACTGAATACCAGCCTGCTGCAAATCGAAAACGAGTTCTACAGCGCCATTCGCCCCAAACGCACGGCCCAAAGAGGCGAAACTGCGCTCACTGCGCTCTGCCGTCGCGGCGTTGAATATGTCGAAGTGCGCTGCCTCGATATAGATCCGTTTTCTCCTACGGGCGTCAACGCGGCACAAGTCCGCTTTCTTGATACCTTCCTTATTTATTGCGCGCTGCAGGATAGCCCGCTGTGCGACTCGGCGGAGTTTCGGTACATTCTCGCCAATCAGAAAACTGTGGTGACCGAGGGCCGGCGTCCCGGTGCACAATTGCGCACGCGGACAGGTGAAGAATTGCCTTTACAGACCTGGGGCCACGAGTTGCTCGAAGCACTTCATCCCATCGCTGAACTGCTCGACCAGGTTCACGGTGGCTCCGACTATAGCGACGCCTGGCGCGAACAATCGGCGCGCATGGCAGACCCCGAGCAGACGCCATCTGCGCGAGTTTTGCAGGCGTTGCGCGCTGACGGTTTGACGTTCCACCAGTGGGCCATGCGGCAGACGCGCGTGCATCGCGAATATTTTATGGCGCAGCCGCTGTCACCGCGCCAGGAAAAACGCTACGCCGATATGGCGGAAGAATCCCTGGCGATTCAAGCGGAGGAAGAGGCCCGTCCGCAAGGTTCGTTCGCCGATTATCTGCGCGCCTATTACGAACAGTATCGAGAGTGCTGCGGTGGGGAGAATCCGATGTCAGGCGACAATTGTTAGGCAAATGCCCCGCATTTATTTTTGAATAAGAAAAGCATTGAAGTAGAGATCGACCACACCTTCGGCTTGATCTTCTTTCATGATCACCTCTCTAACCGCTTGCAGCGCTTCCTGGCGTAGCGCTTCCTTGCCTTCCTGCGACGAAATACTTTCGTCGCTCTGCGCGGAAAACAGCATCACCAGATTATTGCGTATATAAGGCATGTGATGGCGCACCGAGTTAGCGGCAACGCTGTCCTGCAGGCGGAGTGAAATGTCCGCCTTGATGTATTTGAGACGCCCGGCCCCACCGTAATTCACAATAAATGCCGGCTTTAAGGGAATATAAATAGCACCGGCATTGACCGTTGCGTCCCCTTCTTTTGCGGAATCCCCTCCTCCGGACGCATATACCTGGGGTACTGGCGCCAGCAAAGCACCTATAAGCACGAGCGCCGATTTGAATAACATGTCACAACCTCACCAATCCACCCCAAAAAGAATAGTTGAAGTGGCCGCTGCCCGCCTGCCCGAGCGATGCCAGCGCTGCACTTGAGTTGGCGGGAAACTTTCACTAACGTACGGCATCCATAACGAACCACTGCATTCGGACGCCTCTATGTCTCTGCCATCTCCGCGCTTGACCTTTTTACTGATTTTTCTCGGCTGCACCGGCCTTATGCTGACCGGCTTTTATATGCAGTATGTGATGCACCTCTATCCCTGCCCTCTATGCATCACTCAAAGAATTTTTATTGTTGCCGTGGGCATCACAGGATTATTGGGATTTTTGTTCAATCCCCGCACCACCGGACGCAAAGTATTCGGCATATTCGGAATATTGTTCGCGGTCCTTGGCGGCTCTTTTTCCATTCGCCAGCTCTGGCTGCAAAGTCTGCCAGAAGATCAAGTGCCCGCGTGTGGACCCGACATTGGCTACCTCCTGGAAAATTTTCCACTGCTGGATGCACTGTCTGTGCTGTTGCGCGGTGACGGTAATTGCGCGGAGGTGGTTTGGACATTTCTCGGCATCAGCATTCCGGGCTGGACACTGGTCGCTTTTATCGGTCTCGCAGGTTTTAACATTTGGCAGCTATTGCGTCGCCATTGAACGATTCGGAGCCGATCGATAAAACAACTGATCGGCTCCGCTACTCGCAACATCTCCTATTCAGTCTTTGCCTCACCCCATTAAATCCCCTTTTATTTTGTTATAACGGCTGCCCATCAAAGGCCGGAGGTTAAGAACGGTTTAGGGCTTGCCCTGAATCTGCAGATCCCCTATCTTCTCCTCGAGTCGACAATAATTTTTCCAGAAGTGGCTCTTCAACCGAGGAATATTGAATGCTAGATAATTGTCAATCGGCGCGGGAGCGTTGGGGCGGGGTCAGCGAGATCATTGACCGCTGGCTGCAGGAACGCCAGGATCTGCTAGTGCTTTTCTGCAAACTCTCTGCGCAAAAAGACGGTAATTTTTCCAGCGAATCGGAGACCCTATTGCGGAATTTTTGCCAGATCCTGGTCGATTATGTGTCTGCCGGACACTTTGAAATCTACGAACAGCTGGTCAACGAAGGCCGTGAATTTGACGATCAGGAAGGTCTGTCAAAAGCGAAAATTCACTACAAAACCATCGACTCCACCACTGAGCTGATTCTGGATTTCAACGACAAATACCAGGAGACAGATGATTTGAGCAGTCTGCTGGCAGATCTCTCCCGTCTCGGCGAGACACTCGAAACGCGCTTCCAGGCGGAAGACCAGATGATCGAGGTCCTGCACCACTCTCACAAAGATCAAGTCATCTGAATTGCCCATCGACGAAACATAAAAAAAGCAGCTTCAGCTGCTTTTTTTATGTTCGTTCCTCCGGCCAGATTTGCTGCGCCTGCTAAGCTTGCTGATAAACCCCTATTGGCGATGACAGACTGCCAAAGCAAAATTTAAGGCCGCTGGCTCATGCACTGTCTCAATAAAATGTTTTCCCATTCGCTCGTTGCGCGTGCGCGCATAATCACCGCCTCGGTGTTTCTGCTTATCTCTTTCACAACGGCTTGCAGTAATTCCGCCCTCGAGTCGACGAGCCACACCACCGTCGCAAAAGGTGGTATTTATGCGGGGGCCATAGATGAGCAAGGCAAATTTGCGGTTGTCGGCTCAATTCACCACGGAGTCAGCTATTGGCGCCTGAATGATGGAGAGCGTCTCTACGACTGGCAACACGCCCAAGGCACTGACGCCGCACTCGCCGCCGCTGATTTTTCTCCAGAAGGTGCGTGGGCGCTGACAGCGGATAAAAATACTCTGGCGCTGTGGAATGCCAGCACCGGTGAAGGTTTGCGCTATTGGCAGGCACCGGGAGAAATTCTATCCGTGCAATTAAGCAAAGACGGTGAGCGCGCCCTGTTGGGATTGAAGGACCACACAGCGGTCCTGTTTGATGTAAAACGCGGTGGCATACTCCGCACTCTGCGCCACAACAGTCCGGTGCGCAGCGTCGCTCTCGACGCCGCCGGCGACTTGGCTGCCACAGGTTCGGAAGACCGCACGGCTGTCAGTTGGGATTTGCAAAACGACAAACGCCTTTCCACGATTCGCCATAACGAAGAAGTGCAGCTGGTGGCTATGTCCGCCGATGGTGAACTGGTTTTATCGGTCAGCAAATACGACAAGGCGATTGTGTGGAACAGTCGCGACGGAATAATCGTAACGGAAATGCCGTTGCGCGCAGGACGACTCAAACGCGGCCTACGCTTCACCAGCGCGCGCTTCAGCGCTGACAAACAATCTTTATTGACTGGGCAGACAGATCAAACCATTACGCTTTGGCGAATGGACGATCTGAACAACTCCATCTCATGGAAAGTGGGTACGCGACGACTATGGAAGCCCCACGCGGCAACCATTCTTGATGTGGCATTTAGCGAAAAAGCCGGGGAATTTTTTGCGCTCGCGTCGAATGGGTTGCTCTATCGACTGCAGCTGCCAGACATTGAGCAGAAATAAAAAACGGGGCCTAAGCCCCGTTTTTTCTGACGATAAAAGGATTAATGGCCTTCTATTTCAGGATTGATTTCCAACAATTCCACTTCGAAAATCAGGGCGGCATTGGGGCCGATTTTTCCAGATGTACCGCCTTCGCCGTAGCCGAGTTCTGGTGGGATATACAACTTAAATTTGTCGCCCACTTTCATCAACTGCAGAGCTTCCACCCAACCGTTGATCACACCTTTTACTGGGAAACTGACGGGCTGACCGCGCTCAATTGAGCTGTCGAAAACGGAACCGTCGACCAGCGTGCCGTGGTAGTGAACTTTGACGATATCGTCTTCACCGGGAGAGGCCGCACCTTCAGGTGCCGCTTGCAACACTTCGTATTGCAGACCGCTTTCAGTCACGGTCACACCTTCTTTTTTCGCGTTCTCGGCGAGGAACTTCTGTGCTTCTTTCAAATTCGCATCGGCGGCAACTTTGCGCTCGCCTTCACGCTTATTCTGCTGCTCTTCTTGGAAAGCCATCATGATTTGCTGCTGGTCAGACTGAGCGATACGCGGCTCTTTGTCGTCGAGTACATCTTGAATCGCAGCGGACATAACGTCTTTCTCAAAGTTGAGACCGTTTGCCTGCGCCTGCTTGGCCATGTTGTAGCCGACGATATAAGTGACTTTCTGTTCAGTGGTGTCGAGCTTTACCTGGGCGGGAGCTGCGGATGTCTGGGACTCTTTATTACAGCCCGCAGTCACCAGCAACGCGGCAACCGTGGCACCCAGTACACTTGCTTTCGTTAAATATAACTTCTTCATAGGGATTCCAATGAGCATGTCTATATGAGTGGGTTCTCAGCTCTGACGGACACGGCATACACCCAGGGGCGCCGAGAAAGCTGCAGGTGCGCCATGGTAACGCAATTCCTTGCGAGATCGCAGACCGGGCGCACATTTTTTTTGCAACAGCATCGCCTTTCGCCGAGATACCCGATAACGACGCATCGACAGGTCAATTTGGGGTAATTCCCCTAGCGCAGCTAGCGATGTGCAGCTGAGGAAACAGCACCGCTCAACGAACACTCATCAACGCGAATCGGGTTTTTGTTGATGACATTTGCGCCGCCAATAATACGCCCTTCGAAAATATGCGATCGGTACACCTGTTTAGCGATAGGCATTCGATCTCTGATAAGTCAGCTCTGCATGGAAAAATTTTCATGAATTTTTTTAT
>JBQGED010000389.1:0-13778 GCA_052039425.1 Sphingobacterium griseoflavum
GGTCTCGAGCGTCGCGCCAGTTTCACCATCGCGAATCACTGCCGGATTCAAATAGGGCCGATCACCTCCAACCCCGGTGACAGCACCAGCACCACCCAAACTCATAACCTTGGCATCGAAAGACAGAAAAGATACTGCGCGACATTCATTGGTGAACGCGATCAGCAACAGCAGCATGGGGATACGCAGAGAGGGGATCTCGCGATTCATAGATACAAATAGTCGGAGAGTTTGGGGAAAGTCACTGGGGCGCAATGGTGCCGGATTCAACGGCACTCGACAAACACTTTTGTCTCAAAGCAAAAACAAAAACGGGTTATCTGAAAATAATAGACACTGAACACGAAACGTCAAATGAGGTTGGCTACCGGCGGCGCGACACCGCCGGCATTAATCAATTGGCCGAAAAGGAAACGGCAATGCGGTTGTTTTTCTGCGCAATCGCATTCCAGTCGCCAGCGCTCACCGCATTGGTAATGGCGGGATAGGTGTATCTAGGCACCGCGTATCCCTGGGACGACAGCTCCACTTCGATATTGCCTTCAAGCAGGATCGGAGCGCTGTGCAAATAATTCAGAAACCCCACAGACACTTGATCGTTCACCGACACTTCCGGTACACGATTGGCCAGGAAAACACAGTCCTCCAGGTTGCTTTCCGGCTCCGGCAGAATAAATCGCCCCGATGGATCTTCCGCCACACAGAAATTGCCCAGGTGAATATCGAGATAAACCGCTCCGGTAAAGTTCGCCGCCTTTAACAACGCAAGCAACTCACCCAGCATATAAATACGCTGATCGCCCAGAGCGGTTTCGCCAAAGCTGACCTGAGTGTTGACGTTGACGGCCCAACTGAGGGCGTCGAGAAGAATTTGCCGATCTGCATAGACTTTTGCAGCGGATTTACTCTCGGCACCAGTGTTGATATTGGCAAATAAGCGGCCGACAAGTTCTTCCTGCGCGCGGGTACGCTCGATCATTTCCTCATAGCGGGTGTTCAACAACTCTTGATGGCGGTTATTGATATAAATGTGGTAACCGAGGAAGGCGATGCCGATTAAAATAAGGCCAAGAAAAATAGACGACACCCCCGCTTTTTCCGCTGGCGGCTCCACTACAAAAGGTTCCGCTGATGCAGCCGGTTCTGTAGGGCGCTCGGCGCTGGTCGGTGCCGGGCGATTGACCGCGCGACTTTTCTCCTGAGCGTCTTTGGCAAGGCGGCGCAACAGAAACTTAGTGCTGTCTTCAATTTCCTGGCGCACCTTCGCGATGTGGATCTCGAACAACCGGCTGATCTGCTTTTGCACCTGATCGAGATCGCTGGGCGCTTCCGGCACGACTGGCGGTTCGTCCACGTCATCGAAGGAAGTGAGCGGCGGTTTGACTATAGGCCCCTCTTCAATCACATCGGTCAGCACCGGCTCTGTGGCATTGGGTGCAACCTCATCGGCGCCTTTCGCCGTAATGCCGAGACTGCCGAGAACCTTTTCCAGGTTCGCATGCCGCATGACTTCCTTGCCCAGAATATCAATGGCGCCCAGGGCGCGAGCCTGGCCCACATAAACATCGCCCTGCTCCGAGGTGTACATGATCACCGGAATAAGCGCGGTACCTGGATTCGACTTTATGATTTTCAGCGCTTCAAGACCATCCATGCCTTCCATATGGTGATCGAGAAAGATCACGGCGGGCTGGCGGTAGGACAGATAGCCCAAGGCTTCTTCAGCAGAGAGCACAGTATCCACTTCCAGGTCAAAGCGTTCGAGCATTTTGCGCAGACGCACCTGGGCGGTTTTGGAGTCATCGACGATAAGAACACGCCGGCGGGCCATATCTATTCCTTAATATTCGGGGCCGTGCTCTGGTCGCGAACCAGGACAGGACCATTATTCAAGGTTGATGATTCACAAATCGACCGGGCCTGTCAGCGGCCGAGCAAGACGCAACCCGCCGCGGCTTTCTCGGTACGGGGCAGATCTTCCCCGGTTCGGACAATGAGCTTTCCCCTGTACGGGAACGCTGAGCTTCCCCGCTTTGCCGCGCAGGCCACAAGCTGCCTGCGAACCACAACCAGAGTGGGCGGGGACCCGGTAAGTTCCATAAGTTATAACACAGATCCCCCAGGTGCGCCGTTCGAGGCTTTCAGAGGGTGAAGTGGGTAAGATTTAAAAGTAAAAAAGGCGGCTTGCGCCGCCAAACGAGTGCAGATGGGATCTGCCATCAAAGGAGAGGGTAATTGCTCAGGGAGCGACTTGGATTCGACCAGCCACTTCCCGCACAAGATAGGTTTTCAACTGCACCGAGTCATCTTCTAGACACACACCAGTTGCCAGATTGAAATGCTGTTTGTAGATGGGTGATGCCACCACCACTTGTCCTTTCAAGTCACCGACTATGCCGCGCGACAACACTGCGGCATTGCTAAAGGGATCTATGGCGCTGATGGCATACAGGCGACCTTGAACGCGATAAATCGCCACCTGTTCATCATTAATCAACGCCCGAACTCCCAGATTTGGACGGAGGTCGCAACTCTCACATACATCCACCCACATTTCTCTCAATTCCGCGGCATTCATAATCTTCTCTCAGTCAACTGTTGCATTTGTTCATAATTCAACGCGCGAAGCTCAGGCCGTTTCCAGCTCTGTAGCCGTAACAAAACGCACGATTTCCTCTTCGTTGGCGGGACGGATTTGCTGGCGCTCCTCGACAAAAACCACTGTGTTGTCGCGCTTGTCGCTATTGACGAAAGTGCGGAAACGCTTGAGTTTTTCCGTATCGGAAATCGTGGATTTCCACTCGCACTGATACGCATCTACCACTCGTTGCATATCGCTTTCCAACTCCGCAGCCAGGCCCAATTTGTCATCGATGATGATGCTCTTCAAATACTTCAGGCCGCCTTCCAAGTTGTCCATCCACACTGACGTGCGTTGCAAGCGATCTGCGGTGCGCACATAAAACATCAAAAAGCGATCGATGTATTTTATGAGCGTGGCGTCATCGAGACCGGTGGCGAACAAATCGGCGTGACGTGGTTTCATGCCGCCGTTGCCGCACACATAAAGGCTCCAACCGTTTTCCGTGGCGATAACGCCCACATCTTTACTCTGGGCTTCGGCGCACTCGCGGGTACAACCGGACACGGCAAATTTCAACTTATGCGGTGAACGCAAACCTTTGTAACGCTCTTCGATGGCGATGGCCATGCCGACGCTGTCGAGCACGCCGTAGCGACACCAGGTGCTGCCGACGCAGGATTTTACAGTGCGTACGGATTTGCCGTAGGCGTGACCAGTTTCAAACCCGGCGTCCACCAGTTCTTTCCAGATCGCCGGCAGATCATCTAGTTGCGCACCGAATAAGTCGATGCGCTGACCCCCGGTGATTTTGGTGTACAAGTTATATTTTTTGCCGACGTGACCGAGCACAATTAATTTATCCGGCGTGATTTCACCGCCGGCGATACGCGGCACCACGGAATAAGTGCCGTTTTTTTGCATATTCGCCATGAAATAATCATTGGTGTCCTGTAGCGGCGCTAATTCATCTTTCATGATGAATTCATTCCAGCAGCTCGCCAGAATCGACGCCACTGCCGGCTTGCAGATATCACAGCCGAGACCGCGCCCGTGTTTTTCAATCAGCGCGTCGAAGGATTGGATTTTCTCCACCCGTACCAGGTGGAACAATTCCTGGCGGGTAAAAGAGAAGTGCTCGCAAATATCGGTATTGACCGCAACGCCGAGTTTGGTCAGCTCACAGTTCATCACTTGTGTCGCCAGCGCTACGCAACCGCCGCAGCCAGTACCGGCTTTGGTTGTGCTTTTAATTGCGCCTATGGTGGTTGCGCCATCGCGCACGGCGCAACAAATGGTGCCCTTGCTCACGTCATGACAGGAGCAGATCGTAGCCGTTTCCGGCAGCGCATCCACACCCAGGCCTGAAGCCGCCTGCCCGTCTGATGCAGGCACGATCAGTTGTTCCGGCGCCGCAGGAACATCCATGCCATTCAGGCAAATTTGCAGCAAATTGCCGTACACAGCCGCATCGCCAACCAACACGGCGCCGATGAGTTTTTTACCGTCTGGTGACAATATTAGACGTTTGTAAATTTCGTTGATGCCGTCCTGATAAACGTAGCTGAGGGCGCCAGGGGTGCGGGCATGAGCATCGCCGATACTCGCCACCTCAACACCGAGCAATTTTAATTTGGTGCTCATATCCGCACCGGTAAATTGATCCCCGCCGCCGACGATGTGGGAAACCGCCACTTTCGCCATTTGATAGCCTGGTGCCACCAGGCCAAAAATGCGGTTACTCCACAGAGCGCATTCGCCAATTGCATAAATATTGGCGATGGAAGTCTGGCAGAAATTATTGATCACGATCCCGCCGCGCTCACCCACACTCAGGCTGGCTTTGCGCGCGAGTTCATCTCGCGGCCGTATACCGGCGGAAAACAGGATCATGTCGGTTTCCAAATAGCTGCCATCAGAGAAATTCATGCGATAGCGGCATTTCTCACCGGCAACAATTTCCTGGGTATTTTTTTCGGTGTGGACTTTGACATCCAACTTTTCAATTTTTTTGCGCAAGACCTGACCGCCGCCTTCATCCAATTGCACAGCCATCAGGCGCGGTGCAAACTCCACAACGTGCGTGTCCAGACCCAGATTTTTTAACGCATTCGCCGCTTCCAGGCCGAGCAGGCCACCGCCGACTACCACGCCAACTTTGCTCACTGCAGCGGAGGCGGTAATCGCTTCCAGATCTTCGATGGTGCGATAAACCAGGCAATGAGGCTGATCTTTGCCGGGCAGTGGCGGCACAAACGGGTAAGATCCGGTCGCCAGCACCAGCTTGTCGTAAGTCTCCTTGCGACCGCTTGCAGTGATAACGCAGTTATTTTCCGGCTGAATGTCGACAACCTGTTCATTTAATACGTAATTAACGCCGTTGTTGCGGTAATAGTCTTCGGAGGTGAGCATCAAATCCGCGGCAGTGGAGCCGGAAAAATACGCGCTTAGTTGCACGCGGTCGTACGCCAGGCGGGGCTCTTCCGCGAAAGTCACAATGTCGAACTGTTCAGCTCTGGGTGAATTCAACAAATTCTCAATGAATTTGTGACCGACCATACCATTGCCAACAACCAGGATTTTTGTCTTCTTCATGATGCGATACCTCGTTGGAGTCGCTAAAAAATAGTTAGGCGCTGAGGCGCCGCTCGCTGAACTGGGAATAAAGACTTGGATTAAGCTGTTCGGGGCTGAGCTGATTGGCCAACTCGACCACTTCACCGACCACGATCAACGCCGGTGACTCGATATGGCAGCGCTCCACCAATTCGGCCAATTCATGTAGGCATCCAGAAATTACCCGCTGATTTTCCCGGCAGCCATTTTCGATAAAGGCCACAGGCGTGCGGCTGGACATGCCGTTATCCAGCAGTGATTGCTGAATCCACCCTGCTTTGGAAAGCCCCATGTAAAAAACTAACGTGTGACCTACCTGTGCCAGCGCCGACCAACTGATATCCGCTTCCGTTTCACCATGGGCGGTAACGAAAGTGCAGCCCTGGGCCAAGCCGCGATGGGTCAGTGGGATTCCTGCATAGGTGGTGCAGCCGGATGCAGAGGTCACGCCCGGCACTACCTCCACCGGAATACCCGCTTGCGCCAGCGCCAATGCTTCTTCGCCACCCCGACCAAACACAAATGGGTCGCCGCCTTTCAACCGGCAAATATTTTTGCCAGCGCGCGCTTTGCGGATCAGCAGAGCGTTTAAATCTTTTTGCGCGATACTGTGCTGGCCTTTTTTCTTGCCGACATAAAAAGCGGGTACGGAAATGGGGAAAAGATCGCGGATTTCCTGGCTGACAAGATGATCAAACAGAATCAAGTCCGCTGCCTCGAGTGCGCGCAGAGCTTTTATAGTCAAAAGCTCCGGGTCACCTGGGCCGGCGCCTACGATGGAGACTTTTCCGGTGGTTTTTTTCAGCTGCATAAATCGCCTGTCCGCATGCGCTCAATATGCGCATTTTTCAAATGGGGGAAAATGGTGATTGAAAGACGGAGGCGATTTTGCAATCCATGTACCAGAACAAAAAAGCGCGATGAAAATTTGATTTATCCTTTCTAAATCAAACAGTTGATGATCTCCAAAAAAACATAGCAATATTCTGCCATGCAGGCTTCACATTAAAAACGCACCTATTAAATGCACCAAGGCACCAATTCAAGACATAAATCAAACTGACCACTCCATAATTAACGCACTATTATTGATCTCATATGCACCAATAAAGGTCTAATAAAAATAATGAGACGTTCATTTCGCTCTCGCATCGTTCAATCTGCACCAAAATAAAACAAACGGAATGAGACTGGGCTGGATGCGTTCGTTACTCGACCGAGTTGACGTCGGCGCCACAAACCAGTCATTGCGTGGCAGCCTCGCCGGCCGCGATTCTCTTAACCTGGAGGAGCTAGCATAATAGCCACATGAATCAGCCCAATCTCATAGACCCTTTCGGCCGCCGGGTGCACTACCTGCGCCTTTCCGTGACCGACCGCTGCGACTTCCGCTGCCGCTATTGCATGGCCGAAGATATGACCTTCCTGCCGCGGGATCAGGTGTTGTCGTTGGAGGAACTAGCGGTGGTGGCGAAGGTGTTCCGGCAATTGGGCGGCGACAAACTGCGGGTCACCGGCGGCGAGCCACTGATCCGCCGCGACGTGCTGCAGTTGTTCCAGGCTCTCGGCGGTCTAGGCTTTACCGATCTCAGCCTCACCACCAATGGCGCCCGCTTGAAGCACTTTGCCCAACCCCTGGTGGATGCCGGCGTGCACCGGGTCAATATCAGTCTCGATTCCCTGCAACCCGAACGCTTTCGCGATATCACCCGTACCGGCGACCTGCACGCGGTATTAGCCGGTATCGAAGCGGCGCGTAAGGCGGGATTTCGCCGTATCAAACTCAACGTTGTGGTGATGCGGCATTTCAATTTAGATGAAGTGGTTCCCCTAACCCGCTTTGCTCTGGAGCGCGGCATGGACATCAGTTTTATCGAGGAAATGCCACTCGGAGATATAGATGGTCACTTGCGGCGCGACGAATTTGTCAGCAGTGAAGAATTGCGCAACCTGTTGGAACCGCATTTTTTTCTTTCCCCCATCGCGGAAACGACCGGCGGGCCCGCGCGTTATTGGGCAGCGAAAGACTACGCCAACCGACTGGGGTTTATCTCGCCGCATAGTCATAATTTCTGCGCTAGCTGCAACAGAGTGAGGGTCAGCTCGGAGGGCCGCATATTACTGTGCCTTGGCAACGAGCACAGTGCAGACCTGCGTGCGGTATTGCGTACAGGTCCGGCGGAGAACCGCGAGGAAAGACTGACCGAGGCTATGGTCGCCGCATTGCGGTTGAAACCGGAACGCCATCATTTCAATCTCGACGAACCGCCGCAAATTCTGCGTTTCATGAACGCCACCGGCGGTTGATTTGCCGTTTCGCCATCAAGGAATTTTTATGTCCAGTTACGCAGAGTTTTACCCATTAAATATCGCCGTGCTGACCGTGTCGGACACCCGCACCAGCGCGGACGATAAATCCGGTGACGCCCTAGCGGCGCAGATTGCGGGTGCGGGCCACAAGCTCTATGAACGCGCGCTGGTAAAGGACGATATTTATCAGATCCGCGCCATAGTCTCGCGCTGGATTGCCGATACGCAGGCACAGGTTGTTCTCATCACAGGCGGCACGGGTTTTTCCGGCCGCGACAGCACACCGGAGGCAGTGACTCCGTTACTCGATAAACAAATCGAAGGCTTTGGCGAACTCTTCCGCCACCTCTCTTTTAGCGAAATCGGTACCTCGACCATCCAGTCCCGCGCCCTTGGTGGACTGGCCAATCGCACCCTGGTGTTCTGCCTGCCAGGTTCCACCAATGCCTGTAACACCGCGTGGCAGCAGATTTTGCAAGCGCAATTGGACAGCCGCACCCGCCCCTGCAATTTCGTTGCGCAGGTCAAACTCTAATCCCTACCCAGGTATTCGCCGATGATGGACGTATTTACCGCCCGCGCGGCCATCGCCGGGCAAGCTCAGGCGTTGCCGGAGGAAGCCATTCCTTTGGCGCAGGCGCGCGGGCGCATTCTGGCAGCGGATACCACCGCCCATGTCGATGTCCCTCCGGCAGCCAACAGTGCTATGGATGGTTACGCACTGCAAATTCCGGACGGCCCCGCGCCCTGGCGTCTGAAAGTCAGCCAGATCATTGCCGCCGGCGCGGCGCCGCAACCGCTGCAACCCGGTACAGCTGCACGAATTTTTACCGGCGGGGAAATCCCACGTGGCGCCAACACTGTGGCGATTCAAGAAGAGTGTGAACGCGACGGCGATCAGGTCACCATTCAAGCCGCCGTGCGGGTAGGGGAAAACATAAGACCGCGCGGGCAGGACCTGCAGCGCGGTCAAATCATCGCCGAGAAAGGTGCAAAACTTTCCGCCGTACATCTCGGGCTGCTCGCCTCTTGTGGTGTGGATTCCGTGGAAGTTCGGCGCCGTCCCCGCGTCGCCCTGCTGAGCAGCGGTTCAGAGCTAGTCGAGCCGGGGCAGCCGCTGGCGCCTGGGCAGATCTACAACTCCAATCTCTATCTGCTCGGCGGACTGTTGCAGGACTGGGGCTGCGAGTTGGTTCGCCAAGAGTGCGTCGCGGATGATCTCGAACAGACCCGCAACTTATTGCGCAGCGTCGCCGATGAAGCCGACCTTATTATCAGCACCGGAGGTGTCTCCGTCGGCGATGCGGACTATCTGAAAGCGGCCATAACCAGCCTCGGCGAACTGGAACTCTGGAAGGTCAATCTGAAACCCGGCAAACCCTTGGCCTTCGGCAAAGTAGGCATCACCCCCATTCTGGCTTTGCCGGGCAACCCGGTTTCCGCCTTCACTACGGCAGTAATCTTCGTTAAGCCTTTTATCGAAGGGCTTTACGGCAGGACGTTGCAAGAGCTGCCGTTTGAAGACCGACCAGCAGGCTTCGCCATCCACCAGCCCCGCCGGCGACCGGAATTTCTCCGCGTACGCCTGGAACAAAACCAGCTGCAGCCGTTTGCCAATCAAAGCTCCGGGGTGTTGAGTTCCGTGTTATGGGCAGACGGCCTGGCATGGCTCGCAACAGACACCACAGTGGTGAAAGGCGATCTTCTTCCCTACCTGCCCATGCAGACCTTACTCACGCTTTAACGACAGGAGATGAACATGAGCGATACCAGCACCGAAATCGAAGCCGCCGTGCTGCGCCGGCTATTGCAGCATTTGGACAACAACAAGCAGGTGCAGAACATCGACCTGATGAATCTGGCCGGCTTTTGCCGCAACTGCCTGGCAAAATGGTATGTCGCGGCGGCGGAAGAACGCGGTGTGCAGGTGAATTACGAAAAGGCGCGCGAGCGGATTTACGGCATGCCGTACGAGGAGTGGAAACAGCGCTACCAAGCCCCCGCCTCTGCCGAACAACTGGCGCAATTCAATCAAGGCCAAAAGGACAAAGGCTAATGCCGCCTGTGATCATCGAGCAAATCTGGATCTACCCGGTGAAATCCCTGGCCGGCATATCCCTGCAATCCGCCACTTTGCTGCCGACAGGCTTGGCGGGTGACCGGGAGTGGATGCTAGTGGACAGCGACGGGGTCTTCCTCAGCCAGCGCAAATTGCCGCGCATGGCGACTATTCGCCCGGAGCTGCAAAACGGCGAACTGGTGCTGAGCCACCAGCGGGATGGCGAAGTCGTGGTGTCCCCAACCGACAGCGAGCCGCGCCCGGTGAAAGTCTGGAATTCCATGTGCAGCGGCTATCCGGCGCGACCCGAAGTGAATAAATGGCTACAACAAGCCCTCGCGACCGATATGGATCTGCAGCTGGTTTACTTCGATAAACGCCAGCCCCGCCCCACCAATCCCGAGCGTTTTGGCCCCCATCACACCTACTTTTCTGACGGCGCGCCCTACCTGTGTGCCAACCTGGCGTCGCTGCGGGCGCTGAATCAACATCTGATGCTGGCCGGCACGGCGTCCGTGGATATGCGGCGTTTTCGCCCCAATCTCGTGCTCTCCGGCCTGCCCGCATTTGCAGAGCACCAGGTGCAGTCTCTGCGCGCGGCGGCGGGCGATGCGGTGCTAGGTTTGAAGGATCACTGCCAACGCTGCGCGATCATCACCATAGATCAGAGCACCGGCATCCCCTCACCCGACCAACACCCATTCGCGGCCCTAGCACAAATCAACAGCATGCCTGGAAAACCCAAGGCACCGGCGTTCGGGGTAAATACAGTGTTGCTTGCAGGCGAAGGCCAGGAAATCCGCTGCGGCGATCAGTGGCATGTGGCGGAGAATTAAAAGGACAGCACTTCCTTGACGAAAGGAATGGTCAGCTTGCGCTGCTGCTGCAGGGAGGCGTCGTCGAGGTGGTCGAGCAAATGAAACAAATCGTTAGTGTCCCGGGGTGCGCGGCTGAGAATAAATTTCGCCACTTCGTCCGACATTTCCATACCGCGGCCCTTGGCGCGCAGCTGTAAGGCGATGGTTTTCTCCTGGTCGTTCAGAGCTCGCAGGTGATAAACCGTCCCCCCCAATAGGCGCGACTTGAGATCGGGCAGCACCAGCGGCAAGGATGGCGGACTGGTGTGCGATGCGATCAGCAGCCGATGCCCTGCATCACGCAGGCGGTTGTAGAGATGAAACAGCGCCTGCTCCCACTGTCGATGCCCGCAGATCTGATCAATCCCATCCAGACAGACCATTGCCACTTTATCGAGCCCGTCGCAGACGTCGTCCGGCGCGTACCCGACCAGATCCCGCAGCGGCAGATATTGCACGCTTTGATCATCCTCATAGGCTTCGTGACAACAGGCCTGCAGCAGATGGGTAAGGCCTGCGCCGCGACTGCCCCAGACCAATAGATTGCGCTCGCCGTGATCGCGGCAGAATTCGCGCAGGGCATGCAGGGCCAGTTCATTGCCCTCGGCGATATAGAAATTGGCAAAAGTTGCGTCGTCCCGCAGGGAGACCCCGAGGCTCAACTGAACTGGTGTCTGCCGCCCTTTGCCGTCCATAGTCAGCGCCCTATCCACTCCAGCTGCAGCATCTGCTCGTTGCTGGCTGCCATCTGCGGCGCGGTGCTTGGTGTTGTGCGCGGGCGCATTTTTCGGTCGAGAGAGAGCGCGTTGAGAAGCTGGTCCTGGGTGCCGTTGAGCTGCAATGTCAGCAACAGCGTATCGCCCGTCACTGCCAGCAGATTGAAGGATGTCACCACCGCCAGGCGATCCAGATAATCCAGCGTTTTGCGATAGGTACCGAAATCACCCACCGGGCCCACTTGCACATAGAGCTGCCCCGCACCTTCCGCGCTGGAGCGCAGGGCGTAGAGTTGCGCCAAATGATCGGCGAGCGGATCGAGCGCCTGCTGGCCGATAAGCAGGGGGTCCGCTTGGCGCAGATCGTAAAGACGACCCTGGCCCTTATGGAAAAACTGCCAGGTGGTCCACCACTCGCCAGTGGAAAACGTGCGCGTATATCTGCCGACCAATACCGTATCCGCCGCATAGCGCAATGAGGCTTCAAGAATAGCCGCCTCGTCCAGATTCCAGATCTGCTCCGCTCCTATGGCCAATTGGTCCTCCAGATCCAGCAGCGGAAAACGCAACGGCAGGCCGCGTTTCTGCGCCGCCTGCAACAACCCCTGCACCACCGGACCGCTGGTGTCATTGATCAGGCGCTTACCTTCGCTGACATCATCTTCCACCAGCCACACCAACACGCTGGGGCGATTGACCGGCCAGAATGGCAAGCCCGCCTGCCGCAAGGCGTTCTCCACGGCAGACGCAGAAAAGCTCATGACCAAATGTTCCTGTGGCGCGCCGCCGTCTCTCACCACTTCGTAGTGAAACTGTTCGATATAGCGGCTGGCGCGGGGCAGGATTTCAGCGAGTGCGGCGTAATCATCCAGTTGGGTGACACCCGATACCCGCACCAGCACTTCGCGCAGGCCCGCAGTTGCGGCGCGCTCGCGCTCATTCGCGGATTGCGAGGCAACTGGGACGGACGCGCTAAAAAAGCTGGGGGTTTTGGCGAGGGAGAAGGTGCTGAGGGTCGACAGCAGCAGGATCAGAAACAGATTGCGCAAATGCGACAGGCGCAACTGAGGCGAAAAAATCATAAAAGCGTTCCAATCGACCCCTAAAAGAGGCGCGATTGTAACAAGCCGTTTGGCATCCTTAAAGCTGCGCCCTCGCCGTCAATAAGGCTGGCTGGCGCAGGCGCAACAAACTTCGCCCGCCCTGCCAATGCTGCTAGAATGCCGGCTTTTTCCGCGCCGGGTCCGGCGCAGCGGCTGAGATAAAGGCAACCCTATGAGCGATACGCAAAAACAATCCCTGAGCTACAAAGATGCGGGTGTGGACATAGACGCAGGTGAGCGGTTGGTAGACCGAATCAAATCCGTCGCTCAGCGCACTCGCCGGCCGGAAGTGCTGGCCGGCCTTGGGGGATTCGGCGCCTTGTTCGAGCTGCCCAAAGGTTATCAGGAGCCTGTGCTGGTCTCCGGCACAGACGGCGTGGGCACCAAATTGCGCCTGGCCATGCAGCTGCGCAAACACGACACCATCGGTATTGATCTGGTGGCCATGTGCGTTAACGATCTGGTCGTAGGCGGCGCCGAACCACTGTTTTTTCTCGACTACTACGCCACCGGCAAACTCGACGTCGACACTGCCGCAGACGTCATCAAAGGCATAGGCGCGGGCTGCGAGCTGTCCGGCTGCGCCCTGGTGGGCGGGGAAACCGCCGAAATGCCCGGCATGTACGAAGGCGAAGATTACGATCTCGCCGGTTTCTGCGTCGGCATAGTGGAAAAATCCAAAATCATTGATGGCAGTGCGGTGCGCGCGGGCGACGTGCTGCTCGGCCTTGCCTCCAGCGGCCCACACTCCAACGGCTACTCGCTGATCCGCAAAATCATCGAGGTCAGCAAAGCCGATCTGAACCAGCCCATGGGCGACCGCACGCTGGCGCAAGCGCTGCTCGAACCCACCCGCATTTACGTGAAATCCCTGCTGAAAGTGCTGAAATCCCAACCGATCAATGCCCTCGCCCATATCACTGGCGGCGGTCTGCTGGAAAATATTCCCCGCGTTCTACCCGAAAACACCAAAGCTGTGCTCGACAAAACCAGCTGGCAACTGCCGCCGGTTTTCGCGTGGCTGCAAGCGGAGGGGAATGTGGCGGAGCAGGAGATGTACCGCACTTTCAACTGCGGTATCGGCATGGTGGTGTGTGTGTCCGCGAACGCCGCCGACGCCGTCCGCAAAGAGCTGGAAGCCGCTGGCGAAACCGTCTTTACCATCGGCACGATCGAAACGACCGACACAGCAGAGCCGTTCGTCGAGGTGCGCTAAGCCTGTTCCCCGAGTGGCATCGCAGAGGTGCCACTTTCGCCATTTTTTTTGATTGCAGTTCCTTATGAAAAAAATCCGCACCGTCGTCCTGATCTCCGGCAGTGGCAGCAATTTGCAGGCGTTGATTGATGCCTGCGCCAACGCCGACTACCCGGCGGAAGTGGTCTGCGTGATCAGCAACCGCGCCAACGTCTATGGCCTGACTCGCGCGCAAAACCACGGCATTCCCACCGAGGTACTCGACCACCGACGCTTCGATAGCCGTGAGGACTTTGACGCAGCTTTGCAGCAACTGATCGACAACTATTCCCCGGATCTGG
>JBQGED010000390.1:0-1746 GCA_052039425.1 Sphingobacterium griseoflavum
TGGAAATCGCTACCACCTCATCGGCATAGCGCAATGCCACCAGAAGGGGATAACCGCGATGCAGTCGCAAGGCGCCGACATAAGGTTTGCCGCGCATCACCCAGCGCGCCAGTCCTTCGCGCTCGCTATTTTCCAGCGCGGCGATCAGAGCGGCATATTTTGCATCGGCGCCGTCCGGGCCGAGATAATACGGCCTGCGATAAAAGCGCCGGTCGATGGCTCCGAGCGGCAGGAACTGCACCAATTCAATTTCCCTTGAAGGTTCGGGTTCAAGGGATGCTAATTCGTCTTCATCAAGAATTACCACATCGCCCTCAGCGGAAATGACGCCGCGTTTAATATGCTCCTTATCAACAGGTTCTTCGGTTTCCGGATTCACCATCACCTGTTTTACGGGTGCGTCGTCCTTGGCGTCCAACAGACGAAAATGTACATCGCGATCCTGCAACGCCGCATAAAACTTCACCGGGATTTTTTCCTTCCCGATAACCAAAACCGCTTTCCACATCGCCCGCGCTGCCATGTCATTACCTCAGGTTTTCACGCCGACTTTGGTCAGCATTTTGGCTGTTATAGGTCGTCTCGCATTTTCGAATTCCCGCCACGGATCCTCTTTTAATGCGCCAAGTCGACGCCGCAGATTTTCCACCGTATACCGATTGGGTGTGAGGGATTCATTCACTTCGTCCCAGCTTACCGGTACTGCGACAGGCGCTCCTGGCCGCGCCCGTGTGGAGTAGGAAGCAATAGCGGTGGCGCTGCGACCGTTGCGCAAATAATCGATAAAGGTTTTACCGTGACGTTTGCTTTTCGCCATATTGGCCGTGAGCCGAGTTTTATCGTCGGACGCTGCTTGTTGTGCCACGGCGCGGCAAAACGCTTTGGCTTCCTCCCATTCCAATTTCGGCACCAGCGGCACCACCAAATGCAGTCCTTTACCGCCCGTTACTCGCGGGAATGTCGCCAGTCCTAGGTCTTCCAGACGTTGTTTCAATTCATGGGCAACGCGGAATATTTCTTTTAATGAAACATTGGGGGCTGGATCCAAATCGAACACCAGCTGATCGGGCTGTTCGAGTTTATCCACGCGACTGCCCCACACATGCAGTTCCAGCGCCCCGGCCTGCGCCAAACCAATTAAGTGGGGTAGAGCGGTTACATATAAATAAGGCTTAGTGCCTTCTTTCTCCGGTATATCAACGCGTGGAATCGCCTCGGAAATTACAATGCGAGGGTGCTTCTGAAAAAAACATTCGCCTGTACGGCCATCTGGGCAACGCACCAGAGAAAGCGGTCGATTAGATATCAGCGGCAAAACCCATTCAGCAATATCTTCGTAATACTGGGCAAGGTGAAGTTTGGTGATGCCTTGGTCCGGGAAGAGGATACGATCTGGATTGGATAATGTGACACCGGCAACTTCCGCCTGATTCGCGCGAGGCTTTTTGAGGCTCAGGGAGTTAATTGATTTGGCCTTGGGTGATCTTGTCGGCGCTTGAGGTTTTGGCGCCGCCTCCGGTAGTTGGATTTCCCTATGGTCCTTGTCCTCTCGCTAGCAGCGGAAGCTGGAATGTCGCAAAACACCGTCGCGTGTCAACTCAGTAAATTACACTTCAGCAATCAATTCCGGTTTTTCCCAGAGTACGACTGCTTCATTTTCCGGGGCCTCGTCGAATGGGCAGAAATCGCTCGTCAATTCGCGCAGACGATCATACAGAGACAACAATAATTTGTGGCTAAAGCCGG
>JBQGED010000391.1:0-12771 GCA_052039425.1 Sphingobacterium griseoflavum
CGTTGCGCAGGCATGCCTTCAGGGGCTGTGCCGGGTAATGCAGGTCCTGCAAACGGCGGATAAATTTGAGGGTTTGAAATGCATCAAACCAGTGGTGCACGGCGCGGACGCACTGTTGCGGATTATCAATCTGACGGCGCAGGTGCACAAACAAATTATCTATACCGGCGTCAGCGAGAATCCCCTGAAGATGCGGCGGCAGATTTTCAAGGGGATGGTTCCCCGCCTGCAGGTTGGGCCATATGGCGGGAATATGCTGCAGCCAAGTGCGCAGATCCGCGAATACCTGAGGAGCGTAATAAGAAAAATTGTCTGGTTGTTCGAGTTCAAGAATTTTTTTGACCGCCGGCCCGGTGCCAAATGGTGTGCGGTTGGAAATTCGGGACATGAGCTGAATAATCGGTGTTTTCAGCCAGCTCACCACACCGAGTTTTGCCAATTTATTTAACAGATAAAAATCCTCGCCCCCCGCACGACGGGGAAATCCCCGGCATTCGCAATAGGCTTGCAGAGAGAAGGCGAGGGCGCTGCCAATGGTGGGAAATGCATAAGGCGAACCCGCCCAGGCCAATCCATCGATGTAATATTGCAACGCGCATTCGTAGATTTTGGTTGCATTGAAGGCGGCGTCGTTATGGTCTGACGTTGTTATATGCTCAACGGAAAAAACCGCAGCACTTGCGTTGGTCGGAGCCGATTCCAAGGCGATGAAATAATCGTCCGGCAATATGGCGTCCGCATCGGTGGTGCATATCCAACGTTGCTCCATGGAATTTTTGGCCATCAAAAAAGCCGCGAGATCGCAACCCAGCTTGCGCGCCAGACCGACCCCCTGTTTTGGATCAATTTCCCGCCCGGGGCTAAAGCGATCGACCACTAACCAATGCAAGCGACCATTATTGGCGCTGAACAAAGACAGGAAATCTTGTTGCCATATCAGCGTGTGTTGCCGGAAATGACCGAGCAGTTGCGAATTTAACGGCTCATGTGCGCCGGGAGGCTGATTGATCACCACTATAATCAGCGCGCCGCAAAAACCGAGGGTGCTCGACGCAAGGCGCTGGGCGAAATCGGGCGTCTCGCCATAACAGGGAATAACCAAATAATGTTGCGGTGAAATGGGCGGAAAATTTTCCAGTGCCGCGCATTCCGGCTCGGCATACAGGCGTAAATATTTGGCGATGGCCTTGTTCAAGATCGGGCTCAATGCAGCGCAGCTTTGATTGGAAGCTGCGCGACAATTTGCGCTTCCGCATCGAGCAGTTCGTCCAGGCGTTGGCTGATTTCTGCCGTGGAAAAATAATGTTGTGCCAGTCGCACAAATAAATCCTCATGGCGCGCTTCCGATTCGGTAATCGCACGATAGAACTTTTTCAGCTCTCCCGGAGGCAGTGCTTCTGCAATCAAACCGAAACGCTCGCAGCCGCGCGCTTCCACAATGCTGCCGATCAGCAGCCGGTCGAGCAGATACACCTCTTTTCCGGCTCTGGTGTGCTCCCGCAGTGCATTGACATAGGGGTCGCGACTGTCCGCTGCCAAGCGTAAACCGCGCTGGTGAAGTATTTTTACGACCTCGCGGAAATGGGTCATTTCCTCCAGGGACAAATCGATCATGGCAGTGACGATTTCCGGTTTGTCCGGATAGTGGGAGAGCATGGCAATCGCCATTCCTGAGGCTTTTTTTTCCGCCGCGGCGTGATCGATAAGAAACGCGTCGAAATCGGCGAGAACCGCCTCGGTCCAGGCGGGGGATGTATTGATGCGGAGTGAGTACATGGAGAGATCTGGGTCGCGCTGAAAAAGTGGCGCGTATTATAGGCATTTATCTCGACCTGTCCGAGTGACGGCGCGTCGGGCAGACGCCGGAACAGATTCGGTTATAATGCCGGCCTTTCATTCCAGTACAGGACCCGTTTGCGACCATGATTATCAAACCGAAAGTTCGTGGATTCATCTGCACCAATGCTCACCCGGAAGGCTGCGCGGCCAATGTGCGCGAACAAATCGCCTTCGTGAAAAAGTCCGGCACTATCGCTGGCGGTCCAAAAAATGTGCTGGTGATCGGCGCTTCCACTGGCTACGGCTTGGCTTCCCGCATTACCGCCGCTTTCGGCTGCGGCGCCAGCACTCTCGGTATCTTTTTTGAGAAACCACCCACCGACAGCAAAACTGCATCCGCCGGTTACTACAATGCCGCCGCCTTTGAGCAGGAGGCTCACGCCGCAGGCTTGTACGCCAAAAGCATCAACGGCGACGCTTTTTCTCAGGAAATAAAAGACAAAACGATTGAAATGCTGAAAAACGATCTCGGCAAAGTCGATCTGATCGTGTACAGCCTTGCCTCACCGCGCCGTACCGACCCTGTTACCGGCGAAGTGTACGCATCCGCCCTTAAGCCAATCGGCCAGAGTTACACGGCCAAGAATCTCAATACCGACACATTGAAAATCGCCGATATGACGCTGCAGCCGGCTTCGGAAGAGGAAATCCGCGGCACGATCAAAGTGATGGGCGGCGAAGATTGGGAGCTGTGGATCAAGGCCTTGGCCGATGCGGATCTGTTGGCGGACGGCTTTCAAACCGTGGCCTATACCTACCTCGGCGAAAAAATCACCTGGCCTATCTACGGCAAAGCGACCATCGGCAAAGCCAAAGAAGATCTGGACCGAGCCGCGACGGCAATCAAGAGCGCCAGTGCCGGCAAAAACGGCAAGGCGTATGTGGCTGTGCTGAAAGCATTGGTCACTCAGGCCAGCTCGGCGATCCCGATCATGCCGCTCTATATCTCACTGCTGTACAAGGTGATGAAGGAGGAGGGAACCCATGAAGGCTGTATCGAGCAGTTATACCGCCTCTTTACCGAGGGCCTGTACACCAATACTCCGCGCCTCGATGACCACAAACGCTTGCGTATGGATAACCTGGAGTTGAATCCTGAGACCCAGGCTAAAGTGGAAACCTTGTGGCCGCAGGTAACCGAGGAAAACTTGTTCGAGTTGACCGACTACAAAGGTTACAACGCCGAGTTCCTCAAACTCTTCGGTTTTGGTGTAGCGGGTGTGGACTACGATGCTGACATCAGCCCCTTGGTCCAGGCCGATTTCCGCTAATTCAGCGAGGGGCCGCCGATTCTGCGGCGGCCTTTGTCTGACCGGTCCGACATGAGCTCCCCGCGTTTCCGTCCCGCGCTGCTTCATCCCCGCTATTGGCTTACTTGGCTGGGCTTTATGCTGTGGTATGCCCTGACGCTCTTACCCTACAGAGTTCAGCTGGGTCTCGGCCGTTTGCTCGGCAAGCTTTTATATCGCTTCGCCGGCCGGCGCCGGCAGATTGCCAGGGCGAATCTCGATCTGTGTTTCCCTGATTGGTCGGAAGCGCGCCGCGAGCAGGTGACACGAGCGATTATGGAATCCATTGGCGTCGCCTTTTTTGAAACCGGCATCGCCTGGTTCTGGCCGAAGTGGCGGTTGCAGCGCCTGTATACAGTGGAGGGTCTTGAGCATCTCACCACCGCTCGTGAAAACGGTGTAGGGGTGATTTTGATGGCGTTTCACTTCACTCATATCGATATAGGCGCGAAGTTGCTGGGATTGAGTTTTTCCATTGACGGCACTTACCGCCCGCACAACAACCCGGTCTACGACTATATCCAGCGCAACGGTCGCGAGCGTCATACCCAGGAAGGGCAGGCGATTCCGCGAGAGGATGTGCGCGCAATGGTGAAGGCCCTGCGCAATGGCCGGGCCATCTGGTATGCACCCGACCAGGACTATGGAGCTAAACACAGCATTTTCGTACCTCTGTTCGGTATACCGGCGGCGACGGTGACCGCTACCAGCCAGCTTGCTCGCCTGGGTAAGGCGCAGGTGATTGCCTTCACCCAGACCCGCCTGCCGAATGGCAAGGGGTATCACCTGAAAATCTATCCGCCGCTGCAGGATTTTCCCACTGGGGATGAAACCGCAGATACGCTGCACATCAACGGAATCGTCGAGGCGCGTATCCTGGAGCAGCCGGAGCAATATCTCTGGGTCCACCGGCGTTTCAAAAGCCGCCCTCAAGGTGAGCCGGATCTGTACGAGCAGGCCGGGGTGAAGCGCAAGCGGCGCAAATCCCACTGACGAGCTGGGAATCCGGCTTGAGTGTTCTAAGGTCCGCCAGTACCATAGCCAGCTTTTCTTTCACCAGCACAAACGCGCGGAGATCCACATGTTTCAAGGCAGCATGGTCGCTCTGGTCACCCCCATGTACGAGGACGGCTCGCTGGATTGGGAATCTTTGGCAGGGCTGGTGGATTGGCATATCGAGCAGGGCACCACTGCGATCGTTACGGTGGGGACCACCGGCGAGTCCGCCACCCTGGATATGCACGAACATGTGGAGGTGATTCGCCGCACCGTGGATATGGTCAACAAACGTATTCCGGTGATCGCCGGAACCGGGGCCAACTCCACATCCGAAGCACTGGAACTCACCCAGGCAGCCAAAGATGTCGGCGCCGATGGCTGTCTGCTTGTAACTCCTTACTACAACAAACCCACTCAGGAAGGTTTGTTCCAGCATCACGCATACATCGCCACCCGCGTGGCCATCCCGCAGCTGTTATATAACGTTCCTGGGCGCACGGCGGTGGACATGTTGCCTGAAACAGTTGCCCGCCTGGCGAAATTGGACAATATCGTCGGTATAAAAGAAGCGACCGGCAATGTGCAACGGCTCAAAGATATTCAAGCATTGTTGGACGGCGAATTTATTTTGTTGTCCGGCGACGATGCCACCGCAGTGGATTTTATTGAACTCGGCGGATGCGGCGAGATCTCTGTGACGGCTAACGTCGCGCCTCGACTGGTCGCAGCCATGTGCAGTAAAGCCGCAGCGGGAAACCATGCGGAGGCTCAGGCGATCAACGAGCAACTGATGCCCTTACATCGCAGCCTGTTTTTGGAATCCAATCCGATTCCGGTGAAATGGGCGCTGCTGGAAATGGGCAAAATCGCCGCAGGTATACGGCTCCCAATGACCCCGCTGTCTGAGCGTTTTCGCGAGCCTCTGCGTCAGTCGATGATGGCGGCGGGTGTTCTCTGATACGTCTCAACACGATGCCGCCCCTGCGGCGTCAAAGGTTTTTATCCGTTCTCATGATCATCAGACCCCTCTCAATGCTTACTAAAACTTCGTTCTTCTCTGTCACAGCAGTTCCGGTCAAATATTTTCTTGTCGCCACCGTGCTGTCTTCCAGCTTGAGCGGCTGCATTTTTCGCGATCGCAGTGAAGACTATCAGCGCACCGGTTCGATCAAGCCCATTACCCTGCCGGAAGGTGTGACCAGCGTACCCTTGGAACCCTTGTACCCGATTCCGGAAGTGCGCGAGCAGCAGGCGGGGTTTTACGATATCCGCACCGACGGTTTTGTGGTTCCGCGCCCCGAACAGATGAGCGCTGAAGGGGAAAAATCCAAAATAAAAATTCAGAAAGTGGGCGAGCGCCGCTGGATATTGGCGGAGGCATCCACCAGCCAAGTGTGGCCGCTGACGCAAAGCTTTCTATCGCGCACCGGTATTAATGTCGCGCAGAGTACGCCGTCTACCGGATTGATCCAGACCGATTGGGTGGAATTCAAATCCGATCCTGATAACAAACATCAATTCCGCATCCGCATTGAAAAAGGCCTGCGTCCGGAAACTACAGAAGTGCACGTGCTGCAACTGCAAGCGCGCGCTGAGGCAGGGGCGCCGCCCGCTTGGCCATCGACATCCATGAATGTGGAGCGCGAATCCTGGCTGCTTGAAGAGCTGGCCAATACCCTGGCGAGCGATATTGATAACAAAGCCGCTTCTCTGTTGGGGCAGTCTGTCGGCGGTGAGATCAAAGCTGAATTATTTATTGATGGCACCGAGCCGGCTTTGCGTCTTCGCCTGGAGCGCTCCCGCGCCTGGGCGACCCTGGCCCATGCTGTCACCCGCGAAGGTTTTATTCATTGGGATGAATCCAGCGATCAAGGAATTTTCTACACCCAGTTCATCGACGAAACCCAAAAACGCAACTGGTTTATCCGCTTGTTCACTTTTGAACCTGCTCATCTCACCAAAGAAGCCTCTTACAAACTCAATGATGTGCTGGGCCATCTGGCGCCAAAAGAAGAAGCGCGGATCTTGTTCGGTAACATCTCTGGTGCGGCTTTCGCTGAACCCCTGGAGGACGCCTACGGTTATCTGGTGGTGCTGTATGCCGATGGCGATGACTACATAGTGAAAGTCCGTAATGTTCGCGGCGAACGGATTCCCCTGGCGGACAATAAAAGGATGCTGTCGATTATTCGCCGCAACCTGATCTGAGCCTGCGTGCTGCGGTTTGCGTCTCTGGGTAGCGGCAGCAGTGGTAATGCCACTGTCGTCAGCGACGGCCAAACGCATCTGCTCATCGACTGCGGCTTCAGCGCGCGGGAGGCGGATCGCCGTCTGCGGCGCCTCCACCTCGACCTGAGTCTGATCAGCGCCATAGTCGTAACCCATGAACACGGCGACCACATTCGCGGTGTTCCTATGATTGCGCGCAAGTACGCGACCCCCGTCTACATGACACCTGGAACCTATCACGCCTGTTCCCTCGGCGTTATGCCAGAGCTGCACCTGATCCGCGATTGCGCTGCTTTTAATGTTGGCAACATCACTGTCCAACCCGTACCCGTCCCCCACGATGCCCGCGAACCTGTGCAGTTTCTGTTTCATTGCGCAGGCCGGAAATTGGGAGTGTTGACGGATCTTGGCAGTTTTAATCACGCGGTGATCGAGGCCTACCAAAGTTGCCACGCCTTATTGGTCGAGGCCAACCATGACCGCCAGATGTTGGCGGGGGGGCCCTATCCGCTGTCGCTTAAACGGAGGGTCGGTGGACCCTGGGGCCATCTCAGCAATGACCAAACAGTAGCGCTGCTTGAGGAGATTGATACCAGTTGCCTGCAACATTTGGTCGTCGGTCACATTTCCCGCAAAAATAATTCGCTGGCATTGGCCCAGGCTGCATTGGCCAATCTCACCAAACCCTTATCTGCAGCCATCTTCGCCTGCCAGGACGAAGGCTTTGGCTGGCTCGAATTGACCTAAAACTTGCCTGTCAAGCGCTTGACCGGAATGTTTTTCCACATTTGCAGCTGTCGCATTTTGCGCGTTCTCTTTTTTCTTTCGTCTCTCGGTTGAAACTTCTTGATATTTATAACTTATTGAAAAATAAAGAATTTAAATCAGTGTCTAAATATGCGTCAATTCTGTGGAATCCTGTAAATACGCCGCTTTGCGGTTGTTACCAGGAGTTACCTCACAGAATTATCCACAGCATGTGTGGGTATCTGATGTCTGTGGATAAGCTTGTGGAAAGACAATTAAAAAGCTGGGAATTGGTGTTGGATGGTGCCAGTGCATTGTGAGCGCCTGCAGCATTAACTATTCAGTGCTATAACTTGAAGATAAAAAATCAATGAAAGAGGAGAACCCCGTGGAAGAGCGTAGACGCTTTCAGCGTACGGCATCGGCTTTCAGGGTTGAGATTTCGCACCCTTCATTTGGCACCATCGTTGGCTTCACTATGGATATATCCGACGGCGGCGCGCAGGTTTCCATTGAAAACCACCCCACTCCACCCGTCGGCACTGTGGTTAATGTCGTCTTCAAGAAAAATGTCGGGCCGGTAAACGCGGACCCTGTGCCGATGAAGGTCATGCACAGTCACCGCAATATTGTCGGTTTGATGTTCGTCCCCAAATAATCGGTTCAGGTCCCGCAGTGCGCGGGCGGCGTGATTTGCAGATCTTTTTGCGTCAGCGGTGCGAGGGTTTCGCATTGCAGATCGGGGTTGTCGTTGATTTTCAGCGTGCGCAATCGCATCAGTCTGGCGAGTATCTGGGCTTCCTGTAGTTGATTGTGGGAAACGTCCAGTTCCTGCAAGGCGGTGAAATGGTCGATGCCAGCCAGGGAGCTCAAACCCGTATAACGGCAAGTTAGCGACGTCAGTTGCTCGACCCGCGCGATCTTTTGATCGGCGATGGTTTGCTTGAGGCAATCGGCCAGCGCCTGATCCGGCACAGAGAAGTCACTGTAAAGTGGCGGCGGCGTGTAAATGGGTTGCTGATTAAGGGTGACCGCATAGCGTTCACAGCCGAACAGAGTGGCTCCAACGAAAAGGGCGACAATCAAATTGACAGGCGAGCGAAGGACGAAAGCGGATCCCATGGGCGTCTCCATGAATGCATGGTGTGTTGTGGACGGCGTGGCATGGTAACAAGTTCAGGAGCGATTCATAAGCGCTCGCCTAAATTGTCATTGCAGTCCCGAGGCGGCCCGTTACAATACGGCCCACTTTCCACTGGCGCTGATCACTTCCGACATCGGCGACCAGATACAAATTAATGAATAAAGGAGACCTCCTATGCGTAAGTTGTCCGTGGCTTTGTTGGCGCTGATTTTGGCCGCTTGTACGACTCTAGACCCTTATTCAGGGGAAAAGAAAACCAGTAACGCTGCGAAAGGCGCTGGTGTGGGTGCTATTGCTGGAGCAGTGGTAGGTGCTGCTACAGCGAGCAAAAACGACCGTAAAAAAGGCGTACTCACTGGCGCAGTTGCCGGTGCAGCAGTGGGCGGTGGCGTCGGCGTATACATGGACAATCAGGAAAAAGCGTTGCGTGATCGCTTGGTTGGCTCTGGCGTACAGGTTCGTCGTGACGGCGACAACATCCAGTTAATCATGCCTGGCAATATCACCTTCGCTACCAACCGAAGCGACATCCGCAGCGATTTTCATCCTGTATTGGACTCCGTGGCTGAAGTGCTTGCCGAGTTCAAAAAGACGCGCATCAAAGTTTCCGGTCACACCGATAATACTGGCGGCGCTGATCTGAACCAGCGTTTGAGTGAAGACCGCGCTGCGAGCGTGAAAAACTATCTGATCGGCCGCGGTGTGGCGTCCGGTCGCGTCAACTCCATCGGCTACTCATACCGCTACCCAATCGCGTCCAACTCCACTGCGTCTGGCCGCGAGGCAAACCGTCGTGTGGAGCTGGAGCTTGAACCCATCGAGTAATTTTGGACCTTCCGAAAAACGGGCTTCGGCCCGTTTTTTATGCCCGCCGTTTGTGTTCTTCCTTCGTCAAATCGATTCCTTGTGAGCTGAGTAACATTTTTCTTCCTTTTTTCTTGATCTATGGGTTACAGGTGCTAAATTTTTAGCATGTTGCTACAAATTTAGCACCTGGATGATTCGGAGTTGAATGTTTATGCCGCCTTCACTACAGCAATTGAGCCGCCGCGAGCGCCAGATCATGGATGTGCTTTACGAGCGCCAGCCCTGTTCGGCGCAGGAGATTCAGGAGGGTTTGCCGGATCCGCCAAGTTATTCCGCTGTGCGCGCGCTCTTGGCACGGCTGGTGGAAAAAGGATTTGTGCAATTTCGCCAGGAGGGTGCGCGCTATATGTATTTTCCGAGTGTCGCGGAAGAAAAAGCGCAGGAGTCAGCGTTGGGTCGGTTGTTGAAAACTTTTTTCAAAGGCTCGCCGGCGCGTGCAGTCAGCGCCTTGTTGGATATGGAGGCGGACACCATGAGCGCCAGGGAAATTGAGGAAATCGAGCGCAAAATTCAGCGTCTGAAATCGCGCAAAAATAATAATGACTGAATCTCAACGGTCTCTCTGAAGGAGATACCTATGGCCATTGATGTCGTTAACCTTGTAGGGCTGACAATCGTCAAGCTGTGGTTTTTATTAGCCCTGACGGCATTTCTGTTATCGCGCAGTCGTAATACCTCCGCCGCTGTTCTACACGCATTACTTTTATTGGTGTTATCCAGTCTTGTCTATGTGCCGTTTTTGGTTGACCGGATCCCCGGAGTGCATCTGCATCTTTTGCCATCTGATTTTGCAGCGAATCTTTATTGGTCCTATTACAGGGATTCCGCTAGCCATGCGTTCACTCTGATCGGTTGCGGATATCTAACGTGCAGCGCTTTCATTTTGTTGCGGCGATTACTGCAGATTCGCCAGGTGTTCGGCTTGGTAAAAAACGCACGTGTGCTTTCCGTAGCTAGTCATGAAAAATTGCTCGCTCAGCTAAGTTCAAGCTTGGCGATTAAACGCTGTATTCGGCTGCGTTATTCCGACCAGATTGCTACGCCGCTCACGGTGGGACTTTTCAAACCGTGGATTCTGTTACCCCGGGAAAGTTTGTTGTGGGATGAGCATCGTCTGCGCCGCATTCTGTTGCATGAACTCGCGCATGTGGCGCGTTGTGATTGGTTTGCCAAACAGTTGGCTTATTGTGTGGCCGCGATATTTTGGATACTGCCGCCAGCGTGGAAACTCTTAAAAAAACTGGAGTGGCTGGCGGAGCTCGCATGTGATGATGTGGTTATCGCTTTCGAAGGTCGCCGCTCTGACTATGCCGACGATCTTTTGGATATGAAGGCAAGTCAGACCTTTGCCGGGGCAGTCGCATTAACGGAATCTCATAGTCATTATGATCGCATCGCCGCTGTGTTGGATGGTACGCGCATTCGGCGGACAAAACCTGCGAAATTTTGGCTGCATGCGCTGGTCTTCCTTCTTGTCCTGTTTTGCGTGTCGGGTTTGCAGCTGACGCAAAAAATTAAAACTAAAGATGTTGAATATATTCTGCAACCGCTGGTGATTTCGGAAGCGGTGAGCGATGTGAAGGATGTTGTTGCCAGTGGAGATGCGAATTTTTTTGATGGCGGCGAAGGTGTTCATGACGCTCTGCCAGAATTTCCCCGCACCTTTATTCAGCTGAATGAAGAGGCAGTTTTTACTCCTGCTGCAGAGCTCGATCCCGTTTTTGACGCACCCTTTGCAAAGGTGAGACATGATCAGATTCAGCCGTTGGTAAAAGCCATCCCGGAATATCCTCAAAAGGCGTTGCGGCGAGCGCGTGAAGGAGTGGTGGAGCTTACTTTTAGCGTGCTTCCCAGTGGCGAAACCGCGCAAATAAAAGTTGTTCGTGCTGAACCGCGTGGCATTTTTGAAAAAGCAGCCGCGGATGCAGTGCGACAGTATCGCTATACCCCACGTGAGCAAACACTGCATGGCATGAGCGAAGTTTTTGAATTCAGATTGATTGAGGATGCGAACTAAACCAATCGCTGCATACAACAAAAATTCGCAGCACAATCTGGAGAAAATCCATGAGCGTTTTATTTACCCATGAAAAGCAGCAGGCTTTAATGCTCCGCGAATTGGCGGCGCTGCGCGTTCTGATGGTGGCGCCTGCAGCTGTGGCTGCCACATTGGGATTGCTGTGGGGCATGGAACAGTTGATCCGCGCAAAGGAGCTGCCGCCGCCTCCCCAGGAAATTTATCGCGTGCCCGATCCTGTAATGGTGGAGCCGCCACCACCCCAAGTGCTCTATAAACGGCCCGAGCCACCGAAGAGGGTGGAGCTCGAACCCGAACCACCGAAATTGGTTACGGATTTGTCGCCGCCGGATGTCGGGATTATGCCGCCGCCGACCTCGCCGCCGCCGACTGTGCGTCCGGGCCTCACCGGCGGTTTCAGTGATACACCCGTGGCCACCATGCTGGTTCAACCTAGCTATCCCATAGCTGCGGCGAATCGCGGAATCGAGGGTTATGTTGATGTGCAATTTGATGTGACGGAGACGGGGGCAACCACCAATGTGCGTATTCTGGCGGCTGAACCACCCAGGATCTTTGATAAAGAGACGATAAATGCGGTGAAACGCTGGAAATTCAGCCCGGTAATAAAGGACGGGCGACCCGTCCCTTATTTAGCGATGGCGCAGCGTGTGCATTTTCAAATGGAAAAAAAGTAAGTGACGCGCTCGCGTTCAACTACAGGTTGCATCCTTCCGCGCCCGTAAGGGCGCTTTTTTTATTCCTGAAACAATTTTTATTTCTGCAATGGTTTTTATTCTTGCAACAATGTTTCGTCCGTGTTGTCTGCTTCGATGGTTTCGCCTTCGGTGGCTTCTTTAAAGCCTTCCGGCAGGGACATTTGCACCCGACGTTTGCCCAGATCGACACCGGTAACACGCACTTTGACGATGTCATCCAGAGCAAAACGCTTATCGCCAATTTGTAATGTCATGCGTTTGGCGTCGAAGACTTTTTCCACTTTTTTGGGAATCTGCACAAAACCTTCAAAACCGGTGTCCAGCAATTTCACGCCGAAGCCCTGCTGGGTGACGATCCGAATAACACCGTCGCCTTCGAGGCCGATTTTGTTGGAGAGGTAGTGGCCTACTAGAATCTGCTCGAGCTGGCGACAGGCCTGGCGCCCTTGCTGAAGTGTTTCGCGCAGTTGATCCAACACTTTCTGCGGCATTTGTTGTGCTTGTTTGCCTGCGAGAATTTGCATGATCGACCAGTGATTGCAGAGATCGACGTAGCGTCTTATGGGTGAAGTGATGGTGGCGTAATGTTTCACCCCCATGGACAGGTGTGGGTCTGTCTCAGTGCTCACTTCACTGTTCTGCATCATGCGGCGCAGTGGTGCGAGCAGAGAGTGATGCTCGGGGGAGTTCTGCAGAAAATGGATAAACTCAACGTGTCCCTGCAATTCATTGATATTCTCGGAGTTAAAATTCTCACCCAAGTCTTCACGCAACACCGCACGCACTTCACCGATACGTTCGGGGCGGAAACCCAAATGAGTGGTAAATACACCGGTTTTGTGCTGCGCAAGAAAGTCACCTGCGCAGATATTCGCGCACAGCATGGCTTCTTCGATAAGGCGATGGGCATCATTGCGTTCG
>JBQGED010000392.1:0-2239 GCA_052039425.1 Sphingobacterium griseoflavum
GAAAATTGTCGAACGTATGCTGCTGGACGCCGGCAATATCAAAAACCTCGCCGACCAATATAGCCAACAGGACACAGGGCAGCTCACCGTTGCGGCGACCCATACACAGGCACGCTATATCCTGCCCAAAGTCGTGACTGCTTTTAAAAAGCAATATCCGAAAGTACATCTCCGTCTGCATCAGGGCAGCCCGAAAGAAATCGTGCAGATGCTGATGCAAGGGGACGCCGACATAGGCTTGGCAACTGAATCCCTGGGAGACATTGAAGATCTGGCGGCCTTTCCTTTGTACAGCTGGCGCCACGCAGTGGTGGTTCCTAAAGACCACCCCCTGGGCATGCGGGAAACGGTCACTATCGAGGCAATTGCGGAATTTCCGATCATTACCTATCACGAAGGTTTCACCGGCCGGGCGCGGGTGGAGAAAGTCTTCCACGACGCCGGTTTGACGCCCGATATCGTAATGTCTGCCTTGGATGCGGATGTTATTAAATCCTACGTCGAGCTGGATTTGGGCGTGGGTATTATCGCGTCCGTGGCGTTTTCACCCGAGCGTGACGTCGCCTTAAAAATGCTGGACTCCACGCATTTGTTTCTGGAAAACGAAACAAAACTCGCTGTTCGCAAAGGCCATTTGTTGCGCCGTTATGCCTATCGATTTATCGAAATATGTTCGCCAGATTTAACGGAAGCGCTCGTGATTAGCCGGGTAACTGGGGAGACATGATGTGGTGCGGTGGCAATTAATTTGCCACCGGTTTCAATAATTCAAATTCAACCGGATTGCCACTGGCGGACGAAGGTGCAATCCACACATTAAATAGGCCCGGCTCGGCAATCCAGGAATTGTCCGGGCCGACAAATTCCAAATCGTCGCGGCGCAATTCAAATACAATTTCCCGGCTTTCCCCAGGCTGCAGCAAAACCTTTTGAAAACCTTTTAATTCTCTCACCGGGCGAGTGATGCTCGCCACTTTATCGTGAATATACAGTTGCACCACTTCCTCGGCGGCACGTTGCCCCGAGTTTGTGATACGCGCATTTACGCGAATAATGCCGTCCCAAGCGAGAGTAGGGGTATCCAAACTCACTTCGCCATATGTAAACGTGGTATACGTGAGGCCGTGACCAAAAGGAAAAAGTGCGGCGTTGGGGGCTTCGCGATACTGGGCTTTAAATTCCACCGGTTCGCCAGGTACAACCGGACGCCCGGTTCTGCGATGGTTGTAATAAAATGGTTGCTGGCCGGTTTAAAATGTAAAACTGACCGGCAAGCGGCCGGAAGGACTGTGCTCGCCGAACAGAATATCCGCCAGCGCATTGCCTGCTTCCGCACCTAAAAACCAATTCACCACAATCGCATCCGCATCGCGCACTGCACCCTTTAGAGCCAAAGCGCGTCCGCTGCTCAATAGCAACACTACGGGTTTTTCCGTAGCCATTACAGCGGCGGCCAATTCCTGCTGCGATGCGGGGATGTCAATGGATGTACGTGACTGCGCCTCGCCGCTCATGCGCTCGTCTTCTCCCAGAGCCAGCACCACCACATCCGCATTTTTTGCGGCCGCGACCGCCGCATTAATTCCACCCTCCAAAGAGGTTTCAATCGCCGATCCCAATTCAACACTCAAATTGGTGACGCCCGCATTTAATAATCCCTGTTTCAAGGTGACTGAGCTCTCATCCCGTCCGAATAAAGTCCAGGGGCCGAAAAGATTTTTACGGTCGTCGCCCAAAGGGCCGATCAAGGCGATACGCGCGGATTTATTGAGAGGTAATAGATTTTTCTCATTGCGCAACAACACAATGGATTTTCGTGCAGCTTCGCGGGCAAGCTCTCGATGGGCGGGTATTTCAATCTGGCTCGCCTCCCGATTCGCGTCCAGCGACCGGTAGGGATTTTCAAATAATCCCAGCTCTTTTTTAACATAGAGCACCCGGCGAACCGCCTGGTCCACAACCGCCATGGACAATTCCCCAGCTGCAAGCATTTTAGGAATTTCGCTCATATAGAGGCCGCTTTGCATGCTCATATCCACACCCGCCTGCAGCGCGATGCGAGCCGCCTCGCGCCCGTTGGCGGCGTAGCCGTGGCGCACCAGTTCCAGGTCGGCGGTGTAATCACTGACGACAAAGCCAGCAAAATTCCATTCGTCGCGCAGCACCTGCGTCATCAACCACCAATTGCCGGAGGCCGGTACCCCATTGATATCGTTGAACGCGCTCATGGTGGTCAAGG
>JBQGED010000393.1:0-5456 GCA_052039425.1 Sphingobacterium griseoflavum
TGGCCTCCAAATGACACAACGGGCGGACTGGGTGGATGCATCCAGCCTGCAAATACCCAACCTCGAGCAGGAGTTTGCCCGGATGCTCGCGGTGAATCTCGCTTTTACCGACTGCCGGGTTGACCTCTGAATTTTCCGTCTTCTTTGAGACTTCTATGACCGACAATCTTCCCGTAAAACGCACCCGTCGCCTGGCCCAAGGGGAAAAATTGCGCGATGCCGACAAGGTCGAGCGCATCCCCGTCAAAATCATCGCCACCGACAATCTGCTGCGCAAACCGGACTGGATCCGTGTGCGCATCCCCGCGTCGCCGGAAGTGGAGCGCATCAAAAAACTGCTGCGCAAGAACAAACTCTCCACCGTCTGTGAAGAAGCCAACTGCCCCAATCTGTCCGAATGCTTCAGCGGCGGCACTGCCACTTTCATGATCATGGGTGACATCTGCACACGACGTTGCCCGTTTTGCGACGTGGGCCACGGCAAACCCAACCCGTTAAACCCCGACGAGCCGAAAAACCTCGCCGAGGCTATCGCCGAAATGGGCTTGAAGTATGTGGTAATCACATCGGTTGACCGCGACGACCTGCGCGACGGCGGTGCCCAGCACTTTGCCGACTGCATTCGCGAAGCGCGTGCGTTGTCTCCGAATCTGGAGATCGAGGTGCTCACGCCAGACTTCCGCGGCCGTATGGATATTGCTCTGGACATACTCGAGCGCGAGCCGCCGGATGTGTTCAACCACAACCTGGAGACCGTGCCTCGCCTTTATCTGCAGGCGCGTCCCGGCGCCAACTTCAAATGGTCGCTGGAACTGTTGAAGCAGTACAAAGCACGCCGCCCTGAGGTGCTTACCAAATCCGGCCTGATGGTGGGTCTGGGTGAGACCAAAGAGGAAATCATCGAAGTGATGCACCAGATGCGCGAGCACGATATCGATATGCTCACCATCGGCCAGTATCTGCAGCCTTCCAAAGACCATCTGCAGGTGCTGCGTTATGTGGAGCCTGCGGAGTTCGATGAGTACACGGCTATTGCCAAAGAGCTGGGTTTTAAACGCGCTGCGTGTGGTCCGTTGGTGCGCTCTTCCTATCACGCAGACAAGCAGGCCCACGGCGAAGTGGTGAAGTAAGTTCATAACAGGTCGGGCCGCCTGACCTGTGTCTATTTTTTATTCAAATGCGCAGATTTTTACCTGAGGGTTCGGGTAGAATGCGCGCCTTTTCTCCCGCAGGTCCTGTTTCATGTCCAACTCCACCCCCAAAGTCGGTTTTGTTTCCCTCGGCTGCCCTAAGGCCCTGGTGGATTCCGAACGTATCCTCACCCAGCTGCGTACCGAAGGTTATCAAGTGGTGCCCAGCTATCAGGACGCCGATGTGGTGGTGGTGAATACCTGTGGGTTTATCGATAGCGCCAAGCAGGAATCCCTGGACGCCATCGGCGAGGCCATCAATGAGAATGGCCGGGTAATCGTCACCGGCTGTATGGGCGTTGAAGAAGACATTATTCGCAAGATCCACCCCAGCGTGCTGGCGGTGACTGGCCCGCAGCAGTACGAGCAAGTGGTCAATGCGGTGCATGAAGTAGTGCCGCCGAAAAAAGACCACGATCCTTTTATTGATCTAGTTCCGCCGCAAGGCATCAAGCTCACTCCGCGCCACTACGCCTATCTGAAAATTTCCGAAGGCTGCAATCACCGCTGTTCGTTTTGCATTATTCCTTCCATGCGTGGCGACTTGGTCAGTCGTCCCATCGGCAGTGTTCTCGATGAAGCAGAGCGGCTGGTCAAAGCGGGTACCCGCGAATTGTTGGTGATTTCCCAGGACACCAGCGCCTACGGCGTCGATTTGAAATACCGTACCGGTTTCTGGCAGGGCCGTCCGGTCAAAACCAAGATGTTGGATATGTGCGAGGCGTTAAGCGAATTGGGTGCGTGGGTGCGTCTGCATTACGTCTATCCGTATCCCCACGTGGACGACATTATTCCGCTGATGGCGGAAGGAAAAATCCTGCCGTACCTGGATATCCCGTTCCAACACGCGAGCCCCGCTGTACTGAAAAATATGCGCCGTCCTGCGCATCAGGAAAAAACCTTGGATCGCATCCGCGCGTGGCGGGAAATCTGTCCGGAAATCGCACTGCGCTCTACGTTTATCGTAGGTTTCCCCGGTGAGACGGAAGAAGATTTCCAAATGCTGCACGACTGGCTCGATGAAGCGCAATTGGACCGCGTGGGTTGTTTTGAATATTCCCCGGTCACCGGCGCGGCTGCTAATGAATTGCCCAATCATGTTCCAGACGAAATTAAAAAAGAGCGCTGGGAGCGGTTTATGGAAAAGCAGCAGGCTATTTCCGCCGCGAAATTGCAAAACAAAATCGGCTGGGAAATGGATGTGCTGGTCGATCACGTAGAAGACGGCGTTGCCACCGCGCGCAGTTACGCCGATGCGCCGGAAATTGACGGTGTGGTGGTTATCGAAGGCGACTATGGCTTGAAACCCGGCGATATGCTGCCGGTAGTAATTGAAGCGGCGGATGATTACGACTTGTACGCCACCCCGCTTTTTGAAGAAGAATAAGTTAACAGAATAAGCGGGCTTTTAGCCCGCTTGCTTTATTGATACAGCGAACGGGAATACACCCGCGTTCGTTTCACTCCCAACTGCTGCAGCACTTGCAGCAGTTCGACAAAACTCTGCACTTCCGCCGAACCGAAATCCACTTTGAAATGGCAAAAATTGCCGACTTGTTGTGGGAAGGTCAGGCCGTGAACACATCCGGTAAGACCATATTCATTGCCGCGCTTGTAATCGTGCAACCAGTACGTGGCCCATTTCTGTAGAAGCGGCGCGCGTACATCGAATGCTGAGCACTCTAAATCCACTTCGCTCCACACAAACGGTTCGAGCGAAATTTTCATCTGATTATTGAGCGACAATTTGGCAGGGCGAAAATAAATATTGTCGTCGGGTTTGAATTCCGTGAAATCAACATGAGAGCTTGAGTTGCTCGAAATATCCACCCGATGTAAGTGATAAACCGCCGGTTGGTAATCCAGGCCGTCCAGTTCCACCAGAATTTCGCTGCGGGTTTGGTTGAACGTTTTATTGTAGGTGGCGATTTCTTTGCAAAGGCCGCTGAGATAGTGATCTCGGATACGGCCGATAAAACGGTGTACGTCTGTCATAGGCGATCCTGCTACTGCTGAAAAGAAATGTCGGGGGTGACGCGGCACAATCTCCGCAAATCACTGATTAGGAATGCACCAACTGACCGCGATAAATCACGTGCTTGTGATGCGTAGGAGCAGCCGCAATTTTTGCGGCTGGCACCTGCGCCGCCGGGCGAACTTGCCCGCGGTAGATTTGCTGACTATGGTTGGGACGGGATTCCGGAGTGGGACTTTCCAGCAGCGCGAGCCACGCAGGGCCGGCCATGGACATAAGCTGTTGAATCAGCTCGCGCAGAAGCTTGTCCTGGAGACTGCGATAAATATCCGCCAGAACATCCAGCAACTCGGGATTTGCAAGTTTGATTTGTGCTCGCAGATGATCAGGCGCCGCCTTCCGGATCTGGAACACTTGATCGATCATGGGTTTGGTGTACTGCATCATAAAGACTCGGATCGTTCGACTGTTTGGTTCCCTGGTGCGGATTGCCGCACAAATCGTCGGTCCTTGGTGGGAGTCGGCTGATGGCTAATCGCAGCCGTGCGTATCATCGCGAGCAATTATTACACCAATATGAATAATTAGCGGTTTTCCCTTGGATTTCGGTTATTTCCGGAGTTTTTGCGCGGGGCGCGGAGATATAGCGGGTATATTTCGCCAGGGTTACGCCCTAGAATGGCCAGCGCTGCCCCGTTTGCGGGCGTGATATTCAACAAATAATACGAGCGCTCATCTCGCCGGGTTGTCGATCGAATCGGTTGTGGTAGTGAAATATGAGTTCAAATTTTGTACATCTGCGAGTGCGTACCGAATTTTCCCTGGTGGACAGCATTATCCGCATCAAGGGTTTGGTAAAGCGTCTGCAGAAATTGGAAATGCCCGCCTGCGGTGTCACGGACCTCACTAATTATTTTGGTCTGATTAAATTTTATAAGGCGACCCAGGGCGCCGGTATTAAACCTGTTTGCGGTTGTGATTTTTTGGTGCGCGGCGAAGAAGAGGACGCGCAAGCGCATTTGATTACGTTATTTGCGCAAAACAATGCCGGTTACAAAAACATCGTCGAACTGATTTCCCTCGCATATCAAAAAGGCCAATACCTCGGTCAGGCGTTCGTGCGCCGTGAATGGGTCACGAGCCACAGCGAGGGTGTAATTGCGATTTCCGGCGCGCGCGCGGGCGATATCGGCAAAGCATTAGTCGGTGATCGTATCGAGCAAGCGGAAGCTCTGGCGCGGGGCTGGGCAAAAGATTTTCCCAACCGTTTTTATATCGAGCTGCAACGCACTGGCCGCGAAAACGAAGGCATTTATATTGAGCGCGCCGTGCAATTGGCCGATCGCTTGGAATTGCCGGTAGTGGCCACCAACGATGTACGCTTTCTCGATGCCGATCAATTTGAAGTGCACGAAGCGCGGGTGTGTATCGGCGAAGGTCGCACCCTGGATGATCCACGCCGCGAGCGCCGCTACAGCGAGCAGCAATATCTGCGCACTGCAGAGGAAATGGCTGAATTGTTCAGCGATATTCCAGAAGCGCTCGCTAACACCGTGGAAATTGCCAAACGCTGCACGTTGGATATTCAGCTCGGCAAATACTTCCTGCCGGAATATCCAACTCCTGAAGGTTTAACTGAAAACGATTTTTTTCGAAAAATTTGTTTTGAAGGTTTGGAAAAACGCCTCGCGCGCATTTTGCCGCCGGATACGCCTAATTACGCCGAGCGCCGCAAAGTCTACGAAGACCGGCTGCAGTTCGAGCTGGATATCATCATCCAGATGGGATTTCCGGGTTACTTCCTGATCGTGATGGACTTCATCCAGTGGGCCAAGGACCACGATATTCCGGTAGGGCCGGGGCGGGGTTCCGGTGCGGGCTCGCTGGTGGCGTACGCGCTGAAAATTACCGATCTGGATCCGCTGCAATACGACCTGCTGTTCGAACGTGTCCTTACCCCGGAGCGGGTGTCCATGCCCGACTTCGATATCGACTTCTGCATGGATAACCGCGACCGCGTGATTTCCTACGTGGCCGACACCTATGGTCGCGACGCGGTGAGCCAGATCATTACCTTCGGTACCATGGCCGCCAAGGCGGTGGTGCGCGACGTGGCGCGGGTGCAGGGCAAGTCCTATGGACTCGCCGATAAACTCTCCAAGCTGATTCCCGCCACGCCCGGCATGACGTTGGAAGTGGCGCTGGAGCAAGAGCCGCAACTAAAAGAATTTCTGCAGAACGATAGCGACGCCCAGGAAATCTGGGATATGGCGTTGCAGTTGGAGGGCATT
>JBQGED010000394.1:0-5288 GCA_052039425.1 Sphingobacterium griseoflavum
CCGGATGGGTATCTGAAAGCCTCGCTTCAAGGATGGAGCGAGGCTTTCAGATACCCATCCGGACCGGCGCGGCTCAGCTTACGGAACACTCAAAATGCTGATCAACACACACCCCCACGAAACCGACGCCGAAGCCACTTACGGCTCGGTCCACAACGACTAAGAGCGCCTAGTGTTCGAACAGCTGGGCCGCGTCAGCGATCGCGCCGCCCGCGACGCCAACTTTATGGCCGACGTCGCCTGCGTTGCCCTCAACCACCTGCCACCCCGCTACGTCCGCCACGACGTGGACATGACGTTCTTCCTCTCGCCAATGGAGCACGAAGAAATCCTCGATAAAGTGGCTAAAGCTGTAAATGACGCGCTGAGCTACGTAGAGGCAAGAGGCCCACGAGCAAACTGAACATTCCAGTGATCACATCGGGGAAACAGGCACTTCACCTGTAATTTGGCCCCCGCTCCAGTAAAATAGCCCGCCTTCCGCGCCACCACGCTATTTTCGGTTTTTGATATGACAGAGCTCCTCTCCCCCGCCGGCACCCTCAAAAGCATGCGCTACGCCTTTGCCTACGGCGCCGACGCCGTGTATGCCGGCCAACCGCGCTACAGCCTGCGAGTGCGCAACAACGAATTCAACAAACTGGAAAATCTGACTCAGGCCATCGATGAAGCCCACAGCCAGGGCAAATTGTTTTATCTGGCGAGCAATCTGTCGCCGCACAACGACAAAGTGCGCACCTATATTCGCGACCTGGAACCCGTCATCGCCATGAAACCAGATGCGCTGATCATGGCCGACCCCGGTTTGATCATGATGGTGCGAGAAACCTGGCCGGATCAGCCGGTGCACCTCTCGGTACAAGCCAACGCCGTTAACTACGCGACGGTGAAGTTCTGGGCTAAACAAGGGATTGAGCGGGTGATTTTGTCCCGCGAGCTGTCTATCGAGGAAATCGAAGAAATCCGCAATGAATGCCCGGATACGGAACTTGAAGTATTCGTCCACGGGGCTCTTTGCATCGCGTATTCAGGAAGATGTCTTCTGTCCGGCTATATGACCCACCGGGACTCCAACCAAGGCGCCTGCACTAACTCCTGCCGCTGGGAATACAACACCCACGCCGCCAAGGAAACCGAAACCGGCGACCTGATTGCCGTCGAACCTGCGCAGCCGAGAACAGCACCCGCGCAGCCAAAAACCTGGAACCCCGAAGTCAACGACGAAATCCAGCCGGTGCTGCTGCAGGAAAAAAACCGTCCGGGCGAATATATGCCCGCCTACGAGGACGAGCATGGCACTTACATCATGAATTCCAAGGATCTGCGCGCGGTTCAACACGTGGAGCGGCTGGTGAATATGGGTATTCACTCCCTCAAGATCGAAGGCCGCACCAAATCCCACTATTACGTCGCGCGCACCGCGCAGGTTTACCGCCGCGCAATCGATGCCGCCAAAGCGGGAGAAAAATTCGATATGAATTTGATGCGCGAACTGGATCACCTCGCCAATCGCGGTTACACGGAAGGTTTTTATCGCCGCCACGTGCCCAGCGAATATCAGAATTACGAAAAAGGCGTGTCCGACAATGCAAATCAGCAATTTGTCGCAGAGGCCGTGGCCTATGACCGCGCCAACGGCTGGCTGACGCTGGACGTGAAAAATCGCTTTGAACTGCAAGATCAACTGGAGCTGATCACGCCCTGCGGCAATCAGGTTTTTCAACTGAGCGCACTGGAATCCGCTGGCGGCAAACGCCTCGACGCGGCCCCGGGGTCAGGTCACCGTGTACGCATCCCCGCTCCGGATTTACCCCTGGCGGAAGACGGCGGCTATGCCTTGTTAATGCGTTATATGTGAGGCAACCCCATGAGCCCTTATCAATCCATCGTGGTGCTGACCGGAGCGGGCGTTTCCGCCGAATCCGGCATCAAAACCTTTCGCGACAATAACGGCTTGTGGGAAAACCATCGCATCGAAGATGTGTGCACGCCGGACGCTTTCGCGCGCAATCCCGCGCTGGTGCAGCAGTTTTACAATGCCCGGCGACGCCAACTGGTGCGCGAAGCACATCCCAATCAGGCGCATGTGGCTCTCGCCGAATTTGAAAAGGCATTCCCTGACAACCTGACGCTGGTGACCCAGAACGTTGACAATCTCCACGAGCGCGGCGGCAGCCGCAACCCCATCCATATGCATGGTGAATTGCTGAAAGCGCGCTGCGTCTTCAGCGGCGCCGTCTTTCCCTGGTTAGAAGATATTGAAACGAACAGTATTTGCCCTTGCTGCAATGAACCGGGGGCTCTGCGCCCGCATATTGTCTGGTTTGGCGAAATTCCGCTGCAGATGGACGAAATCGAAACCGCACTGGCGCAATGCGATTTGTTTGTCGCCATAGGCACTTCCGGCCAGGTTTACCCTGCCGCAGGTTTTGTCCAGTTGGCCAACGCTTACGGCGCCCATACGGTCGAATTGAATCTTGAACCTTCATTGGGTCGTAACCAGTTCATCGAAGGCTATTACGGACCGGCCAGTGTAACGGTGCCGCAGTTTTTCCAGTCGCTGCTTTAAATGCAGATCCTGCTGCAGCTCATTTGCAGTACTTGACCTAGCTCAAGACAAACTTCATGGGTCGTCCTACACTTTTGAGGTATGCAAACAGACGATCCCCACATGCTCAATGCTGCCCGCGACGAACCGCACATTCCCCAGGAAGTGGTGCTGGAACTGCTCAACTGTCAGTTGCGCAACAACATCGCCCCTCTAGCGCTGGAGATTGACTGCGCCACCATGCGCACCTGGAGTGAAGAACAGGAGCAGGAACGCTTTCGCTACCAGAACCTGGTGCGCGAGCTGCGCGCCTGGAACAAATATCTGGGGCGTCGGCCGGTAAGCCGGGTTTGGATCAATGAACCTTTCTGTCTGATGGACGCGCCCAGCCTCACTGAGTTGGTTCACGCCGTTGCGCAGAATCTGAAACTGATCAAAGGTCGTCACGTTGAACATATAGCGACTTTAAGCTTGGCGGATTTCACACGTCAGAATATCGCGCTGCTCAAAGGTCTCGATTTCAACCATGTGCAAATGCGCGTGCCTGCGGGATTCGAGCTGCCCCAGTTACAGCAGTTGAAGCAAATGCTGACGGAATTCAAATTTCCCTATATCAGCGTGCAGCTGGATTTTGGCTCTGAGCAGCCCGACTTTACCTTGCAGTTGATGGAGCTGCTTTCGTTTATCGAACCGGCGACCGTGACCTTTCACCACAAACTTCAGGATGCGCTCAAAGGGGTCAGCGGCGAGGGTCTGACCGCAATGTTGATGCAGTTCGGCTATTTCCTCCAGGAGCCGGCGACCATTCTCAAATTCTACAGCCCGCTGCATGCGCGCCCCGCCGATTGCGTTCGCCTCGGACCCGGTGCCGCGAGCCGCTTTGGCCAGCTGCGCACACTCAACTTCGCCACCCCCGCCGGTTACCATAACCGGGTACAGACCAGCGGATTGCCCATCGCCACCTGCCGTTGATTTCCCGAGCTGATGCGCTTTCATCCGCGTCTTTTGACAAGCGGATCAGGCTTTTACTATCCTTCGTCAGTCCATCCGCTGCCCAAAGATCGTGCATCCGGCAATCCATCCGCTCCTCAGGCGACATATTCAGGCAAGTTCGCATGGCTACCCAAGCAAATTCCCACCAATGTCATTCCATGCCTCAGATCAACTGTTCCAGTTGCCGTCTGAACACCCTGTGCCTACCGATTAGCCTGGAATTGAAAGAGATCAACAAATTGGACGAGATCGTCCAGCGCGGTAGACCGATCCAAAAGGGCGACCGGGTGTATCACGCCGGCGACAAATTCCGCGCGGTTTATGCAGTGCGTTCGGGGGCCATTAAAACCATCAGTAATACCCAAGATGGCCAGGAGCAGATCACCGGTTTTTATTTACCGGGTGAAATTATCGGGATGGACGGTTTGGCCACCAACAGCCACTCCAACACCGCCATCGCGCTCGAAACCGCGGCGGTGTGTGAAATTCCTTTCGCAAGACTCGAAGAATTAAGCGCGCAGATTCCCAGTTTGCAACGTCGCTTTTTCCAGCTGATGAGCAAGGAAATCACCAACGATCAGCAGTTGATCACCCTGCTCAGCAAAAATAACGCAGACCAGCGCATTGCTTCTCTCCTATTGAGCATTTCCGCGCGCAATCACAGCCGTGGCTTATTGGCTGAAGAATTTTATCTGCCTATGTCCCGCTCCGACATCGGGAACTACCTGGGCCTTACCATAGAAACCGTCAGCAGGGTCGTCGGCAGATTGCATAAAACTCACATAATCCATCTCGATAAAAAACATGTGAAGATTATGGATATGGCGGCATTGCGCAATTTGGCGTTCTCCTCTTCTGAAAAACACTGAGCCCGCACGGATTTACCCATGACCACATCTTTTGTCAAAACCCTGGCGTTGATTGATGCGGCAAACAGCCAGGATCCTAACCTTGAAACCGATGGCGCTGATTTGCGCCCGAAAGAGCTACTGTATTCACAGCGAATGAGCGAGTGCCTGGAGGACTTTGCCCCGGACGCCTCTGAGCATCTACGCATTGCGGCACGCGGCCAGCATATAGAGCGTTGGACCAGCCCGCGCAGTGCGTACCCGGAAGGACGTACCGGTTATAAACAATGGCGCGCGGAGTTGGGGCTTTTCCATGCCAAGCGCGTCGGCGAGCTGATGCGGGAGGCGGGCTACGGCGAAGAGGATGTGAAACGAACGCAGTATCTGGTGCAGAAACGCGGTTTGGGAAGAGATCCAGAGACGCAATGCCTGGAAGACGTGGTCTGTCTGGTATTTATCCGCCACTACTTGGAAGACTTCGCGAGCAAGCACGACCAAGACAAGCTCATCGATATCATCCGCAAAACCTGGGCGAAGATGTCGGAAAAAGGCCATGCGGCCGCATTGCAGATTCCGCTGAGCGATGCCATGAAAAATCTGGTCGGCAAAGCACTCAGCTAGTCGGCGCTTTTTTCTTCAGGGACAGAATGGGACGGGAAGGTTTGTGAGTCACGGTGGGCGCCGGTTTAGTCCGTTCGGCAAAGCGACTCTTATCCTGCTTCCACCCCTGGTTTTGCGCCAAATTGATAATGGCTTCCAAACCACAGCGCAGCAAACGCGCCTGTTCCACCGCAGTGAGCCCTTCTGGAAATTTGCCCGGGTGCACTCCCATGGGGTTAGCCGGGTCGCCTTCTACAACCACTTTAAATCCGCTTGGATGAATCGCAGATGATGATGAG
>JBQGED010000395.1:0-5485 GCA_052039425.1 Sphingobacterium griseoflavum
CGAAATAGTGGAAATATCGAAATTATTTTATTGAATCACTCGCTGGAATTTTGCAGATATTTTTATATAGCTTGTTTCATATAGCTTGCTGAAAACACCCGGTCTTTTCTTTTCCATCTCCAGACTTCTTCTCGTTACTCCTGCTTGGGAATGGATCCCCGTTTCACGAGGATGACAAGGGCGGAAGGGATGACGAGAGAAGAAAGGATGACGACGGAGAGGGAGATGACGAGAAATCATGGGAATGATTCCTCCATCGTCATTCTCGCGAAGCGGGAATCCATAGGAAGGGATGACGAGAAAAGTCATGAGAATAATTCCCTCATCGTCATTCTCGCGAAGCGGGAATCCACACCAACGCACCTATGTGCCCCGCTCCCGCCTTCGCTTAGGAATGAACCCCGTTTCACGAGGATGACAAGGGCGGAAGGAAGCGGCGGGATTGGCTTTTAGTTAAGTTTTTTCCGGTCCGCCAACCATTGATGCAATTGATCGCGCGGCATAGGTTTGGCGTAAAAAAATCCTTGTACTTCGTTGCAGCCCATTTCTTTCAGCAGCACGCCTTGAATTTCTTCTTCGACGCCTTCTGCGATCACATTCAAACCGAGGGTTTTGCCGAGCTGGACGATCATCTCCACAATTTCCCGGCCGCTTTTGGTATTGGATTTATTGACGAAGGAGCGGTCGATCTTCAGGCAATTGATCGGCATTTTTTGCAGATAGGTAAAGGACGAAAAGCCGGTGCCAAAATCGTCCATGGACAATTTGAAGCCCATTTCGCGGATCTGCTCCAACCGTTTTAAATTCGCTTCGATATCGCCCATGGCGATGGATTCGGTAATTTCCAATTCGATATAGCTCGGATCGATATTGCTCTCTCCCATCACCCGCTGCAGCATTTCCAGAATATCCGGATGCTCCAACTGGGCCACGGAAAGATTAACCGCCATGCTCGCATTCATGTAACCCTTGGCGCGCAACAGCGCGAGTTCCGCGATGGCGTTGCGCAGAATCCATTCACCCATGCGGACAATCAAACCGGATTGTTCCGCGAGAGGAATAAATTCGCCCGGGGAAATAAAGCGCCCGGCACTGTCGCGCCAACGGATCAGCGCTTCAAACCCTGTGACACTCAAATCGCTTAATTTTAACTTCGGCTGAAATACCAGGAACAATTGATTCAATTCAAATGCCGAGCGCAAATTTTTCAGCAGCTCCAGACGCTCGCGAGCTTCTTCCACCATCTTGTGGTGAAACATCACCACTTGACCACGGTTTTGATTTTTCGCCTGTTTGAGCACGATGGAAGCATCTTTGATCGCCTCCGATCCCCGCCCCTGGATTTCCGTGAGCGGCACTATGCCGGCGGTGATAGACAGCAATTGCAATTCACCGCCAATCTGGAAGGGATTGACGAAGGGCTGCAGCAGCGCCTTTTTCTGAATATGCGAACTCGGCCCAAATACAGCAAAAGTGTCGCCACCGACACGGGCCACGGTGTTGGGCTCATAGAATTTTGCCTTGATACGATCCGCCGCCGCGCGCAATAACTGGTCGCCGTATTCCTGCCCGAGTACCGCGTTGATTTCGGCAAAGTTGTCGATATCAATCAGTGCTAGCGAATGAGGCACAGGGGACTGTTGATCAATAAACCGATTGATCACCTCTTCAAGAGCGTTGCGGTTGGGCAGGCCCACCAAGGTATCAGTAAACGCGTAATTTTTTAGGTTCTCAAGAAAATTGATATTGTCGGCGCACAGTGCGATGTTGCCGCAGAAAATCTCCAATAGTCCCTGATCAACTTCGGCAATCGGTGCACTGCTGGCGACATAGCAGCTCATGTCTCCGCGGGAGTGGCTGCCGAGATAAAGCGCAACGCCGCTGCGGTGAAATACGTTGCAGCGGTTGTCGAGACTCTCGCGCAATAAATGCGATGTGACGCCCTCGGTAATGGCGGATAGAGGGCGATCGATCAACGAGCAAAAATCCCCGGCGGCCGCGATAATCATCAACCCTTCGTCACTGCTGGGTTGATCGCGCCGCCGCACACAGATAACCCCTTCCGGCGCCACGCCCAACAATGCCGCGATATGGGTGATCACACCCTGGGCAAAATTATTCAAACCCTCCTGGGTCAACAGCTCGGAACTGGCCCGCAGAATCATGTCCAGGCCTTTTTTGCTGTTTTCTATGGTGCGCAATTGTTTATAGGAGCGCACAGAAGACGTTAGCGTGGCATAGAGTTTTTTCTTGGTGAGATCGGATTTTAATTTGTAGTCGTTGATATCGAAATCGCGGATGACATCAATTTCAGGTGCCTGATTCGGCTCGCCGGTGCGCAAGATAATGCGCACATCATGCCGTTTCAGCTGCTCGCGAATCACCGGCACTAAGTCGAGACCCGCATTGGAAGTTTCCATTACTACATCGAGCAGGATCACAGCGATATCCGGCACGGTGCGCAATATTTCCAAGGTTTGCGCGCTGTTATAGGCGTCGTAAAATTCGAGTTGACGGCCGAGGATTTTAGTATCGCGCAAGGCAAAGCGGGTCGCGTCGTGCACGTCCTGCTCGTCATCGGCGATCAAAATCCGCCATACATGGTCCTCATCGCGACCGGTGCTGGAACCGGGCGATCCGGTGTCCGCGACAAAGATCAACTGCTCATCATCCTTGAAAACAAAAAGATCCTTATCTTGGGAAAAATCACTGCTCATAAGGTGTACCTATCCAACCACCGCTTACTGCTATCAACCTGTCGCCATCTCCGCAGGCGCGCGCTCCACCACCGCGTCTTGTTCATGCGGTGCGGACAGAGGCAGGATCAAAATAAAACGCGTTCCTTTGCCCTGCTGCGACCACAGGTGTATTTTTCCCCCCAAAATGCCAGTCACTATATTGTGCACGATATGCATTCCCAAACCGCTGCCACCGGCACCGAGTTTAGTGGTAAAAAAAGGATCAAAAATCCGATTTAAATGTTCCTCCGCAATCCCCACTCCATCATCTTCCACCACTATTTCCACTGTGTTGTTTTGTTTTTCCGCGCGCATGACCACCGTGCCCGCAGTGCGCCCGTCAAAAGCATGGACCAGCGCGTTATTCAACAAATTGGTAATGACCTGGCCAAGGGGACCGGGATAGCTGTCCAGGGTCACGTCTTCAGCCACCTCGATATTCACTATAAACGGTGTGCGCTTGAATGCCGGCGACAGCGTGAGCCGGGTCTCCTGCAAAATCGCCGCTAAAGAAAAATGCCGGCGCTGGGCGCTGGTGCGATCCATTGCCACCTGCTTAAAACCGCTCACCAGTTCCGACGCTTTTTCCAAATTGCGACTCACTAAGAGAGCGCCTTCATCCATATCGCGGAGAAAATTCTCCAGCGCTGTACGCGTCAAACCTTGCGCAAGATTTTGCTTCATCACGTCGCAACTGTCGCACATGGTGGTGGCCACGGTGAGGCCGTTGCCAATGGGCGTATTGAGCTCGTGCGCCACTCCGGCCACCAGGGACCCCAACGCGGCCAATTTTTCCGACTGCACCAGATAATGTTGGGTCTGCTGCAGACGATCCAGTGTGCCCTGCAACGTCTGGTTGACGACACGCAATTCCAGCGTGCGCTTATCCACCCGCTGTTCAAGCTGTGAAAAATGAATATCGAGTTCGCTGCGCATGATTTCCAGCTGCTGCGAGAGCTCGCCAAATTCGTCCTGCGCCAGTCTCGGAATGGTGGTTTTCAAATCGCCCTTGGCGATTCCCGAAGCGGCTGCGCCAAGCTTTTGCAGCGGAGATAAAACCTTGCGGTGCAAAACCCAAGAGATGGTCAACAGGGACACCACCAACTGGGCAAAAATAATGATGGCGAGCAAGCGTGTTTCACTGGCTGCGCGCGCCTGCGCTGCGGCAAGGCTGTAGGCCATTTCCGCATGACCAATAAGCTCCTGGCCATGCCATATCTGGCGGGTCAGCACAATGGCATTAGCCGGAGTTGTGCCTTCGGAGTCGCGTACGTATTGCAAAAACGGCTCGCCGCTATCGGTCAGTACGCGAATGGAAACCACGGCGCTATCCACCAGAATACTGTCGAGCAGGGGCTTGCCGAGTTCCGGCGATACATTCCACAGTGGCATGGACATACCGGCCTGGAGCAAATCCATATAACTGTTGGCCGCCACCTCGCTGTCCTGTTCCAGTGTGCGCTCATAGTTCTGCCAAATTAAAAAACTCCCACCGATAACGGCGGGCAATGCAATCGATACAAATACCACCACAGCGAGATAGCGTTGCAGCTTGCGTCGGCACAGGCGGCCCAATGCGTTATCCATGTCATCCCTACTCGTGTCAAAAAGCCGGCAGCAACGCGCTTCGCGACCGATCCTGTCCAGAGCAGCGCGTACCGGTGATCTATATTCCTCCACTATAGACACAGGTTATTAAATCGCCTAACCACAGGTCCGTTTTTTTGCCGGGATAATCGGCGATTTTATGCATCTATAACCGCACCGTACGATATCGCGAATTATTATCGCCAGATCAGCTAACTGGCCTACTCCTCCATACCCGGCCAATCTTGAGTGCACCATCTATAGTGAATAGATCGATGTTGATAGATTGACGCAAAATTGCGATACGGAAATTCCATGGCGCATTCATTCCGCTTGCTCTGGCCGGTGCTACTGCTTTTGTGCAGTGCAATGTGTGCGCGCGCCGATTCAGTACCCACGGTCATCAAACATTACAATCAGGGCTATACCCCGCTGTTGCGCCTGTACCTCACCGATGTGTTGAAGTTGGTACTGGACAAAACCGCGACCGAATACGGTCCGTACGAGTTGCAGTATTTCAGCGAAAACATGTCGTCCAACCGCTCCAAACTGGAGACGGAAAAAGGCATGCGTCTCGATCTTTTATTCTCCCCGCACTGGCGCGGCCACTTTGTCGATCCGAGCAAGGTGATCCCGGTGGAATTCCCGGTGCTCAACGGCATGCTGGGATTGCGCAATCTGATCGCCATGGACGAAACCTGGCAGCGGCTGGAAAAAACGGAAAATCTGCTGAACTTCAAAGAGCTGGTTGCGGGAATGGGCGCGTGGATCGATGTGGAAATTCTGCTTGCCAATCATATTCAGGTGGTGGAGGCGCAGACGTTCGACGCTCTGTTTCCCATGTTGTTGCGCGGTCGCTTCGACTACATTCCCCTGAGCGTACTGGACGCGCACACGGCATTGACGACGCGGAAAATTGATTACCCAGGGCTCTCGCTCAACCGCAATATCAGCCTATTTTATCCGCTGCCGTTCTATTTATATGTGAATGCCCATAAACCGGAGTTGGCCGAGCGCCTGCAAAAAGGCGTACAGATTGGACTCGCCGACGGCTCTATAGACGCACTGTTCAATCAACATTTTTTCTACGTTCGCCCCGAGCTGCAGGCTAAAAAACGCAAATTGGTGGTACTGCACAACCCCTTGATCAGCGAAGAACA
>JBQGED010000396.1:0-15986 GCA_052039425.1 Sphingobacterium griseoflavum
TTCGGCTTGGGTCTTCTGGGGGAACTGCACGATTGGCAAACCCTGCTACTGGCGTTATTGATCATCATGATACAGATAAAAATCAGCGCAATCTGGCTGCGCCATTTTCGGTACGGCCCTTTGGAATGGCTGTGGCGCTGCGGAACCTATCGCCAATGGCTACCTCTGCGCAAATCTGCCGACATGGAGGCTCAGCCCATAAGCTGAGCCTCCCGTGCCCCCTTCCACCGTCACTCTCGCGCATAATCTTCAAATAAACCGCTCCTTAAAATGTACCGGAGAAGGTGACGCCAGCCCAACGACGATAAGGATAGGGTGCGTAACTGACCCAGCCTTGTTCGTGGGTGTCATCGTCGAACGCGTTTTTAACCACCAGGGTTACGTCAAAACCGTCGTTCAATTTACCCAAACCTATTGCAACGTCGGTGCGGCTGAAGGAGGGCACGTGGCTGTAGGAGGACAGATCATCAGTATTCAAATAATCGCTGGTGAACGCGGTGTTGAAGCTGGCGTGAAATTCGGTTTTCGATACCGACACACGATATTCCGCCCCGTAATTGATAGTCCACAAAGCTGCACCAGGGAGGCGGGTGCCGGTCTGATCAACAAACGGATCGCTCAGGTAATTCAGCTCTGGGGGTTTTGGTGAATTTTTGAAATCTTTGTAACGTGCGTCGTTGTAGGCGCCGCTCAAGCGAAAGCTGAAATTCTCGATGCCGGAATAAACCGCGTCGAATTCCACACCTTGCACTTTGACCTTATTCACATTGCCCTGCGCGGTGATATAGGCCGTCGCCTCATTAGGTGAGATGCCGTTGCGAATATTAAGATCCGTCTGAAAGTCATCAATCGCACGCACGGCCTGTTGATAATTTTTAATATCCATCACGAAGGCGTCGATGTTGAAGGTCAATGTGTCGTCAAACAAAATGGTTTTTAAACCGATTTCGTAGGCATTGGTTTCTTCCGGCTTGACACCTACCGGTTCACCGTTGACGTGAAATGCAGTACCGGATTTTTCGCCATATTGGTAGGTGGCGTACACTTTGATTCCGTCCGTAACTTCAAAACTTTGAGTTAAGAATCCGGTGTAGAGGGTATCGTCGTAATTGCTTTCCACATAGGGAATCAACTGCCCGATTTGTCCGGCGCGAATGGCTTTGGCCGCTGCGATTTGTGCTCTCTGCGCGTCACTCAGAGTTGCGTAATCCACGCCGAAATAACGATTGGCGACTTGGTCTGCCAATTCCAGCTGAGCCGGGGAATTGTTATTGATTAGGACGCCGTCCACCACCTCGCCCAAGGTTCCGGCAGGTACAACCGTATCATCCGGCAAGGTGATATTACCGGTTAATGAATGGAAGCCGCCCAAACGCACGCCGCGAACATCAACGGGGTTGAGTGCGCGACCAGAGCCGTGATTTTCAATCAGCAACGTATCAGCGGTGGTACGGTCTTCCGTGCCCACCCGCAAACCCGCAGACAATTGCGCGGCCTGATGCCAATTCCAACTTATTTGCCCGAAGATGGCATTGCTCTGTGTATTGACGTAGGTGTGGCCTTGCTTGCGTCCGTTATCCAAAGAATCGCGCAATAAAGCTAAACCGGAACCACGATTGCTGCCAGCGTTGCGTTCCAAAATATTGTATTGCGCGTTGGACGCAAACCAGGCACCGGCGTCGGAGCCCCAACCCGTTTTTGCCGTAATGTCGTTGTCGGTTTTAAATAAAATAAACCCCGCGCGGTACTTTAAGGTATCTTCAACCGAGCCATCTAAAAAAACTTCTTGACTGTACTGGCGGTAAAAAACGCCGCCACCGCCGTCGACATTAATATCAAAGGGCGTGCCTTCGTCATTATGGGCATCGAAGGTATATTCACGTACAGCAGTAACCGACGTAAGGTCACTGTTGTCAAATGCGTATTTCAATTCCAGCGAAGCGCCGCGGTTGGAAACCGTTTGCCCTTCGATCTGGTTGAAGTTCACCATCTCCGTCTCTTCACCTGCAACGTAATCGTCGTAGGTATAAATGTCGCCATTGAAATCCCGACCTACAAACCAGTCGCGCGCCGGAGTCCAGACATCATTGTTGTTATAGAAGCCATATAGCTTGGCGCGGGCACTGGTGCCGGCGGAATCCGTTAGCGCGCCGTTTTCATAATATTCCGGCTGGTCGTGATAAAAGGTTAAACCGTTTTGCAATTGCGGCGCGCGGGATTCGGTATCCACACTCAGGCGCGCTTCGAAATTTTCGGTCGGCGTCAATAAAAACTGCACACGGCCGCTGAGGCGGTTTTTATCGTACAGAGTGTAATTGGTGTTGTAGCGATTTTTGTAATATCCCCGGCCTTTATCAACAACGAAGGAGCCGCGCCAGGCGAGCAGATCCTCAATCACCGGGCCGCCACTTGCGCCTTTAATAATGAGTGCCTCGCGGTCGCCGATGGTGATGGATAAATCCGATTCCTGTTCAAAGGTGGGCCGCTTGGTGTTCACATAGACCGCACCGGAGCTGCCGCCTTTGCCGCCCCAGGTTCCTACCGGTCCGCGAAAACCCTCCACGCTTTCCACATCATAAAAATCGAAATTGCCGAGGGCAGTGAGGCCAAAGCTTACGCCGTCCTGAACCACCAGTACGCTTGGGTCCTGCACTTCTGCGAAGGCGCGTTTACCGACGCCGCGAATGGACAGAGAGGCGCCGCGAGTGTTGTTCTGATTAAAGGTTACGTTAGCGAGGCGTTTGGAAATCGCTTCATAGTCGAGTCCCAGTTCGCGCTCCAGCACATCCCCGGAAATCACCGATTGGGACAGTGGCAAATCGTAAACCTGCTCAAGATTGGTAGTGGCTGTGGAAGTGGCGATTGCCCCCATTACCAGAATTTCTTCAATCACACCGGAAGAAGGAATACCCTGCGCGAACGCTAAAGCGGGCGCTGCGGCACTCGCAATAATTAAAGAAACCAATGGCGTTCTATTAAAAAAAGAAGAAGGAGTTTTTGCTTTGTACTGCGTTGGCAAGCTCATAGTGAATCCTGTGAAGACATGTAGCGAATGTCGACCCAGTGCAAGCGATATACCAAAGCAAAACAGTGACCTAAAGGTGAAAACTCAACAGCAAGATTATCCAAAATAAACATTAGGGAGATTTTTTTATGGCAAGTGCTGAATTGCCAGCACATTTTCACGTGTGCTTCTCAATGCGTGCTGTATTCTTAACAGAGGAGACTGGTTGGGCGCCAATACTCCGTGCTCTGATCCATACAAATGCGGAATTCACCAACCAAATCTGTGTGATTTTTCGTCACATAATAAAAGTTGTTATTAAGATAGAAATAAAAAATCTGAAAATCGGAAGGTGTGATGATCTATTCTAGGACTTCATCCCGAGTCGCTCCACCGCCAAAAAAGGTCGGGGCTGTCCGGCTGCGCAATTTAGTGTTTTTAAACCATCGCTCCTGTTGAGAAATCAGCACTTGGCTGTGCCAGCAGCATCACATCCAGTGATCGTCTGCGCACACAACCACGAATTACGGGCCATGCAGAGCTCTTCATCGAAAAATAATTTTTGGCCCGGTAATTGCCAACCATAACTGCCGAAGCATCCACATACACGCAATTCATATCAAATAGTATTCATTAGGAGCGTTCCAATTATGAAAAACCCCGTTACACATTCCGGCAAAGCTGTGGTTGTCGCAGTCGTATTGGCAGCGCTGGCTTTAACGGCCTCGGCGGACGACAAGGCTAAAAAGCCTCAGCTCTCCGGCAAAGACGCGGTAGAGCAACGCCGCGCCACATTTAACCTGGTGGGCAAAACCTTCAAGCCCTTCGGCGGCATTTTAAAAGGTGAAGTGGAATACAACTTTATCGATGTCCCGGTGCTCGCAAAACGTCTGGTATTTCTCAACGAATTTTTGCATGGCACTTTCCCCGAAGACTCCAATGTGGGCGAACCCCAATCCAAAGCCAAGGCCGAAATCTGGAAAGATAAAGAGGACTTTAAAAAGCGTCTGAAAGACTTCCGTGCGAACACGGAAAATCTCCTCGCTGTTGCAGAGCGTGAAAAGAGCAATACCACCGCGTTCAAAGAAGCCGCGCAAAAAGTCGCCCAGGATTGCAAAGGCTGCCACGACAATTACAAAGTGAAATAGCCGTTCAAATTCTTGTAATAACCATGCGCCGGCCTACCTAGGGCCGGCCATTAAATGTCAGAGGTTCTCATGATTCCATCGGCACCGGATTATTCGGTGAACTCACAGAATTCCTCCGCACAAGCTATCACCAACGTCCGCCGCAAAGTGTGGGATGTGCCCGTGCGGGTTTTCCATTGGTTGCTGGTATTGTCTTTTGCCGGTGCTTATCTCACTAATTGGCTTGGCATTTCCTGGTTTCATTATCATGAGTGGTTTGGTTATACGGTCATAGTGTTGGTGGCGTTTCGTATTCTTTGGGGATTTTTTGGCACCTGGTACGCGCGCTTCGCCAATTTTATTCGCTCGCCCGTGGCGACCTGGCGCTACACGCTCAATCTACTGCGCGGCAAAGAAACCGCCACGGCGGGACATAACCCCCTCGGCGGCCTGATGGTGCTATTTTTTCTGGTGACTTTATTGATTCAGGCCGCTACCGGTTTATTCGCCAATGATGAAATTTTTAATGCGGGAGCGCTTTACGGTTATGTTTCCAATGAGGTAAGCCTGCAGCTGACCGCTCTGCACAAGGAATTGTTCTACTGGATATTTGCCGCCACGGTGATTCATGTTCTGGCGGTTCTTTTTCATGTCTTTTTTAAAAACGAAAATCTGATCTCCGCGATGATCACCGGCTACAAAACCGGTGGCGAGCCTTTGCGCGGCGTTCCGTCGATTGATTCATCTTTGTGGCTGCGCGCAACGATCTTGTTAGCGTTGGCTTCAGTGACGATGTTTTTGCTGGTCAGCTTCGCGCCGAGTGCAAGTTTGGATTTTGATTATTGAGAGGTATTTATGTTAATCACGGCTCTATCTTCAGCAGCTTTTTTGCTGGTAACAGACCTCTCGATCATCGAGTTGGATCAGGAGCAATTGATCGCACCACAGGTTGAAACCGCTGCAGCCATTGAAGCAGCGCCGATTAAAACGGATGAGCGTGAGGTAGCAAACGATTCTCTCGATACCATCGAGGCCGTTGCGGCGACTTGGGCGAAGGATGCGGTGAAAAGGCAGCGGTTGCGGGATTAACGAAAATCGTTATGAGCGATAGATCTGCGACTCCGTCATCCTCGCGCAGCGGGGATCCATAAATCGTAGGCTCGAAGACGTGGATTCCCGCTGCGCGAGAGTGACGAGGGAAAAGAGGCGAGAGTGACGTCGGAAGAAAGACGAGAGTGACGGGCCCACATTAATACGCGACGCTACAACTCAAAAAGATACGCCCACGGATAAATCCCCCGCCCGTGCCCGTCACTGAATACCAGTTGTACGCCATAAGGAAACAGATTCACCGACTCCACCTGAACCGTTTCATCCACCAGCGTAATCTGGCCGCGTATACGCGCGGCGCGGCAGCTGGAGCAGGGGCAGTGACCGCGCAAGCGGAGGTGGGGGATGCTTTGTTGCAGGTCGGAAGACCAATTAAGGACCAACTCCCGCCGGCTGCGGGAGTTGCGGATTTCAAGGGGCGCCGGGCGGTTCATGGTTGAGCAGGCTCAATTGGGCAATACCAATGCGTACAGCTTTGCGCACTTCCGGATCCTGGTCCTGTTCCGCGTTTTGCAGGGCGGGGAGGGCGGCAGTACTGCCAATTTCCCCCAGGGCCAAAGCAGCTTCTTTGCGCAAATTGCTGATGCTATGGCTCAACAGACTGGCGAGGTCGGCAACGGCCGGGGCAAAGCGCAATTTACCTAGAGAACGGGCGGCTTGCAGGCGGCACTGCCAGTAATCATCGTGCAGAGCGGCGACCAAAGACGGCGCCGCCTGGGCCAGCCGTAACTTTCCCAGGGTGATAATCGCTTCTTCCCGCACTTGCCACGCAGGGTCCGCCAGAGCGCTCAACAGTGCATCGGCGGCGGTCTGATCCTCCCTGATGGCGAGAGTGCCGACAGCGGCGCGGCGCACATCTTCCTCCGGGTCGTCCACCGCCAGACGGGCGAGTGCCGGAAGCGCTTGGGTGTATTTAAGCCAGCCGAGCACGCTCACCGCCTCGCGTCGGACAAACGCGTTCACATCGACGAGAGCCGCCAATGCAGGCGCGGCGCTTTCTGGGAGGCGCAATTCCCGCAAAGCACGCAAAGCGCGGCTGCGCACCAGAGCGTCTTCATGCTGCACATAGGGCAATATAGCGCGGCCTGCTGTGGCGCTTTTTAGCTGAGTCAAACTTTGCGCGGCGGCTTCCTGAACGGACTCATTCGGATCGCTCAGGGCCTCACACAACGCAGTGACGATAGCAGGCTCTTCCCAGGCTTCGAGCAGGCGGGCAGCTTCCGCGCGCACCTGTGCATCCGCGTCTTTGCCCAGGGCATTGACCAGAAACGGCTGCGCATCCGGATCCTCCAGATCCGCCAGTTCAATCAAAGCCACCCGGCGCACGCCAGCGTCAGGGTCCTGGAGGCGAGGTTGCAGCGCAAGTATGTCGGGGTTGTCGCTGTGGTTCAGGGTTTCCATAAAAGCTCTCTTTTTATCAAGCGGGCTGAGTTTGCAGCTCGCGCGGAATACCGAGGGGTGACAGGCGCGGCAGCGCTTGACCGGGTTCGTGGCGCAGCAGGTTGAGACAATGGCGCTTTAGTCGCTTAAATTCAGGGCTGGTGACCACATCGGTCTGGCGCGGGCGGGGAAATGTCACTTTGAGATCCTCAATCAATCGCCCGGGACGCGGACTCATCACCAAAATTCGGTCGGCAAGAAAAAGCGCTTCATCGATATCGTGGGTGACGAAGATGACCGTGGTGCGAATGCGGCTCCAGATGCCGAGCAGCAATTGCTGCATTTCCATACGGCACTGGGCATCGAGGGCGCCGAAGGGTTCGTCCATTAATAACAGGCGCGGACGGTTGATGAGCACACGTGCGATTTCCACGCGCTGTTGCATACCGCCGGACAGCTGGCTCGGCCAGCGTGTTTCGAAGCCATGTAATCCCACTAATTGCAGAATTTCCTTCGCCTGGCGATGGCGTTCCTCTTTATTCACGCCGCGCATTTTTAAGCCGAAGGCGACGTTGTCGATGACTCGGCGCCAGGGAAACAACGTGTGGTGTTGGAACACCATGCCGCGCTCTGGCGCAGGGCCGTTGACGCTTTGATTGTCCACCAGCAGTTGTCCCTCGCTCGGCACCAAATGGCCGGCCAGCGCACCGAGCAAAGTGGATTTGCCACAGCCGGAAGGGCCGAGGATGCAAATAAATTCACCGGCGCGAATATCGAAACCCATTTTTTGTACGGCTTCGAAACGGTCTTTGCCGTGGCCCAAATGGATCGACAAATTGGCCGCCTTGACTGTGCCAGGAAAAGGGCTGTTGGCATTCATAACAGGTTCTCCACATCAACCAGTTTATTTAAATAGATCGGCGCAGGTGATACCACGGAATTAAAAAACGTCCGCCGCTTTTGATCAGCAGACTGCTGCCCATGCCGAGCAGCCCGATCAGCAGCATGCCGACAATGATCTCGGGATAGCGCTGGATCAGATAACTCTCCCAGGTGTAATAACCGATGCCCCATTGCCCGGAGATCATTTCCGCCGTCACCAGACAAAACCAGGAGGTTCCCATGCCGATGGTGAGGCCGGTGATAATGCTGGGCGCCGCGCCCGGCAGAATAATTTCCCGCAAAATCGCCCAGGGTTTGGCACCGAGACTGCGGGCCGATGCCACCAAACGTTTATCCACCGCGTCCACACCGTGAATGGTGTTGAGCAAAATCGGAAACAGCGCGCCGGTAAAGGTGATGAAAATCATCGACAGCTCCGACGAAGGAAACATCAAAATCGCCAATGGAATCCACGCGACTGCAGGAATGGGGCGCAAAACCTCCAGCGGCGGCAACAACAGAGATTCCATTAATTTCCAGCGCCCGATAAACAGGCCAATGCCAATACCCACCACCACGGCTGCGAAATAGCCAGCGAAAACCCGGCCAAGACTGCTAGTTAAATGTGGCAACAATTTGGGGGAAGTCGTCAGATTCCAGGCGGCTTCTGCCACCGCGCGCGGAGGCGGCACATACACAAAAGAAATCAGTCCCAAGTCCAAACGGCTGGTGGATGCCCAGTGCCAGAACACCAGGCAAGCCAGCAGCGATAATCCCGGCAGAATCAAACGTGAGGGCAGAGCGGCAATGGCCATGATCGACTCCTAGCGGCTGACGGACGCGAAATCGCGCACCTGACCGCCGTTTTGTTTGGCGAAGGTTTCCGCCTGATCTTTGAGAAGAAAAGCGTTGAGCTGGCCTTTGCCGTCCCGCACGAACCAGGCCTGACCGGCAAGCAATTTCAAGCCGCTGTCCCGCGCTTGCGCATAGACCGCGCGAATGGCTTTGCCATCGACCTCCAATTGCGCCAACGCTTTAAATGCCGCTTCTGGAGAGGCGTAGTGGCGCACCAGCGGCTCGTCTTTTACCCAGATCTGCGCGAGGCGGTTGAAATCCGTAATCGGTTGGCCGGTCACCGCATCTTTTGCTGTCAACGCCAGTGGCTCGTAATTTTTCAGCGCGCCGTCGTAATCCTTGCCGGACGCTTTAAACGCTTCGCGCACGTATTTATCGGTAATGAATTTTTCGAGATCCAGATCGCGCTCAGTGCGCTTTAACGTTTTCAACGTCTCTATGGCAGTGCGGGTCGCCTGGCGGAATTCCGGTTTCCAGGTGAGGTCGCGGGTTTGTAAACCGAGCGGGCCGTGGAACAAATAATTTACTTCAGCTTCAATGCCCGTGACTTTTTCGATCAGCTCGCTGTATTTTTCCGGTTCGGCGGCGAGCAACTGGTCAGCTTCGATAACGGCCTGCAAGTAGGCTATAACGATTTCCGGATATTTTTCCGCGTAAGCGGCATCGACTAAACCGCCATGAAACGTCGGCGCATTGGTTTGTGATCCGTCAAAAATTTTGCGGGCAAAACCCCGGTTGGGAAACAAGTCGGCGAAGGGAACAAAATTGGCATGTCCGTCAATGCGATTGCTTTTCAGCGCAGAACCGGCGATTTCCGGTGCCTGGGAAATAATCCGCACATCTTTTTCCGGGTCCCAACCCAGGTCGCGAACCGCGCGCAGCAATACGCCATGAGCGGTGGAGGCGAAGGGCACGGAAATGGTTTTACCTTTAAGGTCCGCCAATGACTGCACTTGCGACCCAGCGGGCACCACTATGCCATTACCACTGCCTTTAATGCTTCCGGATAACACATTGATAAACAGACTGCGCTTGCCGGCGTCCAGATGTGCCGCGCCGTTGAATGAGCCCGGAAAATCCGCCATGGAACCGAAATCCAGTTTGCCCGCCACCATCTCATTGGTCAGCGGTGCGCCGCTGGTAAAGTTGCGCCACTGGATATCGTATTTCACGTCTTTATATTTGCCAGTTTTCGGCAAATATTTTTCTAACAGATTCAATTCGCGTACCAGCAGGCCGCCGGCAGCGCAATTGATGGTGGTGTCCTGGGTGCCTATGGCAACGCGAATGGTCTCCGCCTGAGTGGCAACGCAGGCCAAAGGCAAGAGAAAGGAAAGAAGCCATTTATGCAATCGCATTTTGTGTCTCACTCTATTAACGCGCCGCTCTGCGGTAGGGAGTAGGTCGCGTGGGCATTTCAAATCGGTGCATCCGAGTTTTTCGGGTAGCTAAATGTTTTCAGCGCAATAAATACGGAATTTCCACTTTCACTGCACCGGTCGGGCAATCGGTTTCGCAGGGCATGCAGTACCAGCATTCGTCGAACTGCATATAGGCTTTTTGCGTTACCAGATCGATTGCCAGCAGATCCATGGGGCAGACGTCGACGCAGACAGTACAGCCTTTATGGGCGATACATTTGTCTTCGTCGACGGTGACTGGCGCATTGCTGCGAAAAAAAATATCGTGGGCTTTCTGTGTCATAACTACGTTTCTCAACCGTTGGCGGCTTTCAAGCGCAATTTGTTGTAGGCATCGCGCTCATTGGCATTGAGGGAAATCATATAGGGTTCCACTTCGCGCTTGAGGCTGACCATGCGACCGGCCTGATCTTTTTTCAGATGACAGTGATAAAACCAGTTGGCGTCATCGCGCTCGGGAAAATCGACGCGATAGTGATATAAACCCCAGCGGCTCTCCTTGCGGAAAAGCGATGCCCGCGCCGCCATTTCAGCGCAATCGCGGATCACCGCTACTTCCATGGCGCGCATCAATTCGTGAGGATTAGCAGCTTTTAATTGGTTGATGTCGTCTTCGATCTGCGCAAAACGCTCCAAGGCAATTTCCATTTTGCGAGTCACTTTCGGCGGCTGCAGATAATCATTCACAAAACGGCGCAACTTGTATTCCACCTGCGCAGGAGGCAAGCCGTTTTCGCGCAGCAGAGGTGCGTAAACGCGCTGCTTTTCCCGTGCAATTTGCCCGGCATCCACCTCGGCAAACTCCCCCTGCGCCACATAATCTGCTGCGTTTTCTCCTGCGAACCAGCCGTAGGTAAAAGCACCTAGCATATAGTTGTGTGGCACCGCCGCCATGTCGCCAGCGGAATAGAGACCGGGCACGCTGGTTTCTGCGCGCTCGTTTACCCACACACCGGAAGCGCTGTGACCCGAGCAGAACCCGATTTCCGAAATATGCATTTCCACCATTTTATGGCGGTAGTCGGTTTGGCGATTGGCGTGAAACTGCCCGCGGCTCGGCCGCTCGTTGCTGTGCAGGATATGCTCGATGGTTTGAATGGTTTCTTCCGCCAAATGGTCAAGTTTTAAAAAAACCGGGCCGTTGCCGCCCTGCAATTCCTGATAAAACTCCCACATCATCTGGCCGCTCCAATAATCGCATTCGATAAAACGATTGCTTTTATTGTTGGCGGTATAACCGCCGAGAGGACCGGTGACATACGCGCAGGCGGGGCCGTTGTAATCCTTGATCAGAGGATTGATTTGAAAACATTCCAAGTTCGCCAATTCCGCACCGGCGTGATACGCCATGGCGTACCCGTCACCGGCATTGGTGGGATTTTCGTAAGTGCCCATCAAATACCCAGAAGCTGGCAGCCCCAAGCGCCCGGCGGCGCCGCAGCACAAAATCACCGCTTTGGCTTTGATGATGTGGAAATCGCCAGTGCGGCAATCAAATCCCAACACGCCGCAGACTGCGCCGCTGGCATCAGTTAATAACCGTGTGCTGACTACCCGATTGGTGATGGCGATTTTGGCGCGCTTCAATTGCCGATAGAGCACTTTTTTAATGTCGTGGCCTTCCGGCATGGGCAATACATAGGAACCCATGTGGTGGACTTTTTTGACCGCATAATCGCCGGTGCCGTCCTTCTCAAATTTCACACCCCAACGATCCAGTTGTTCGATGGTGGTAAAACTGTGTTTAGCATATGCGTAAACCGTCGCCTGATTGACGATGCCGTCATTGGCGATGGTAATTTCCCTGGTATATTGTTCCGGCGTTGCATGGCCGGGAATCACCGCATTATTTAAACCATCCATGCCCATACTGATGGCGCCGGAGCGTTTAACGTTGGCTTTATCCAGCAGCAGGATGCGCAAATTCGGATTGCGTTCCTTGGCTTTAATCGCCGCCATAGGACCGGCAGTGCCGCCGCCGACCACGACTATGTCGTATTGATGTTCGATATCGTTGATGCTGTTCAGACTCATGAGAATTTTCTCGCTTTATTCGTCACTACTGCGCCCGCGCTGGCGGTCGATGCGCAGGCGATATTGAAATGCGTCGCCGCGGTAATAAAGATATTCAAAATCCAGCGGCGACCCTTGCTCGGTATGCGTCAGGCGCTCGATACGCATGATCGGGGTGTTTTCTTGGATTCTTAAAGTCTGAGCCAATTGGCGGTCCGCCAGAATGGCATCAATGGCAATTGTGGCGTGACCCAATGCAATATTGAGGTCATTTTCGAGAATCAGAAAAATGTCACGGGTCACTAAGTCGGATTTTTCCAATTGCCGACCGATTTTTTCGGCAACATAAGTTACTTCGAGCGAAACGGGCTCGCGATTAATCAAACGTATCCGTTTAATTTCTGTAACCACAGCGTTGACCTCGATGGCGAGGCGTGTGGCGACTTCTGGAACAGCCGCCACATGATGCACGCTGTGTACTTGGTTAATTACTTCGTATCCCTGTTGCGCCAGAGATTCGGCAAGGCCCTGCAAACTGCTGATATTCTGGTAAACCTTAGGTTTGCTGACAAAAGTACCTTTACCATGAATTTTGAAAATAAGCCCCTCTTTTTGGAGATCATTAAGGGCCTGCCGCACGGTGATACGGCTCACGCCGAATAAATCGCACAACTCATATTCCGAAGGCATGCGACTGAGCGGCGTATGTGTGCCATCAAGAATGCGGGCGCGCAGCAATTCGCGAATCTGGCTGTACAGCGGAAATGGCGACAGCGCCAGATTCCGATTCGGGGAGTATGTCATTCGCTTCAGTTTATCCTGTTATAACAAGTTGAGGTTCAGTTAAATCGCAGGGCGCTGAACCTCCCTGCGAACTTATGCGTTGATCAAATGGGCGGTATGGCGGCACCTTACGACAGAGCCGTCAAATTCACTGATCTGCGCATGTGATGAAGACTCGTCGGCGGTCACTAGGTAATACCGACTTTTGGAAAATACCTTTAGCAAACTCAATGGCGGCAGCCATGGGGATCTTTCTCCTCCTGTTTCCCCCACGTGAGCGAGAATTGCATCAGGCTCCAGTTCAAGCGCATGCAATAACGCCAAATCTTCCGGGCCGCGCACATCCACACCGATTTGATAACCGCGCTCGCGGTAATCGCAAAAAGCCTGCTGAAAACGCGGCAAGCTGTTGTGGTTAAGCAAACGCGTATGCAACAGCACACGCTCAGGACCGAGGCCACAGTCACTTAAAATGGCTTCGAATACCTTGCCGTAGTTATCCGTCACAGAGGTGATATGCCGCGGATGCACGCTGAGTGAGAGAATTCCGTTGCCATTAAATCGCTGCAGATAATTCAGCGAATGCAACGTGCGTACCAGGCGATCCAGTTGAATAATGTGCTCCGGCTCATCCAGTGCTGCGTACACCTCATCGATATTCAATTCATTTCCGGTGGCCGATCGCACCAGAGTTTCGCTGTCATAGCCAATGACATGTTTGCCGTCGGGGCCAAGAATGCGAAAAAAATAACTGCCGAAAGTCAGGCTGCCATAGCGCGCACCGAACATATCGGAGGCCTTATAAAAGCCGGTCGCAGGCAATGAGCGTGTCCTCGCGGTGAATTGTAATTGCTCATTGAAATAGTCCATCAGCACGGTCAGAGGCATATACCAAATCGATACCAAATAAAAAAATCACTGCTCACGCGACACTCGATTAGGCGGCGATCTTATCGATGCATTAAATAAATTCAAAATAAGAAATATCGGAATGCTTATGCATTAATAAGGAAAGGAAATGAACACTAACGCACTGTTTAAATTTCAACAGACAGAGGAATCCGCAGCTGAAATTTCAACTTTTGTGTTGCTAAACCAACACGCAAGCTGACACGAAAAACAACATCGCGCCATCTGAATTCTTATGGATTTACTCTGTGGTTAACAGCGACCGGTTATAGAAAATCGGTCTATTAACGTCCATTCCCACAACTATTATTTTTAAGAAGAAGATAAACAGCCGTTTGTGCCAGGGAATACGCGTTATGGGGTTGACTGAGTCATTCACGCTAAAGCGCAAGTTGTTCGCTCTCGTTGCATTTCCTTTGCTGCTGTTTCTCGCATACGCCATGTTCTTCAGCCACGAGCGCTACCAGGACCTTGGGCAGGCACGGGACGTATGGCATCTCGCCCGAGCCACCGAAATCCTCACAGTTGTTCATCGCCTGCAATTCGAGCGCAGCGCAGCAGCGGCCTATGCTTCTGCTAGAAGTGAAAAAAATCTGCGGGAGTGGCGCAAGGCAGCGGAGCTTAGCGATCATTTGGCGCTAACCCTACCAGAACTGAGAATGGAGTTGATTCAGGACGGTGCGGGTCCTGACGTGCTCGATTCGCTGAACGGCTTGAGCGAGGAACTCGAAAAGTTGCGCAAAGCCCGCGATGAACTCACTAAACTTGAAACTCCACCCATTGAAATCCAAAGTTCTTACACAAGCATCATTGAAAATATCCATGTTCACGTTAGCAATTTGCTGGGCCTTGCCTCCGGCAGCCGGATTTTCCAATTGGCGGATTCTCTCACCGCCATTGCAGAAATAAAGGAGCTGCGCGGACGCGAGCGTGGGCTGGTCAGCATTATGCTTAATAATGGCAGTGCTACCGAAGCCGAAATCCGCAATTTGTTGGCTCTGGTAACCAAGTACGAATTCCTCAGCCAGAAATTTCTGAAGATGGCGCCGGCGCCGTATCAGGAATTTTTTATTCGCTTGAATATGGATGAAGCAGGCAGCGGCGAAGGACGGATCGTACAGGAGATTCTCAGCAAAGAAGCCAATTCAACCATCCGCGGCAACCCAGAACGCTGGTTTGCCACCGCCACTCAACGCCTGGATGGTTTGCGTGAGCTGGAAAAAAACATCAATAAGGATTTATTGGATTACGCCAAAAATCGCCGCGGTCAAGCGTTCAAGTCACTGCTTTTATCCTTGCTGGTCGCCGCTGCCACCATCGGCCTGGTGCTGACCCTGGTGGCCATAGCCACTAACAAACTCATAGAAGGCTTTATCAAATTGCGCGATTCCGCTGTGGAATTTACCCACAGCGGTGAATTAAAAGATGTCGAATTGAATAGTAGCGACGAGTTGGGCGAGCTTGCTCGCGCTTTCAACCGAATGATCGCGCAGTTGCGTCACATCAGCCATGCGGCAGAGGCGGTCGCCAGCGGCGATTTCTCCCAGCAAATGGAAGTAAAGAGCGAGCGCGACCGCTTGGCTCAGTCCATGAATCATATGATCAAGACACTGCGCGATTCGGTTGAGCGCATGCGACTCGAAAACTGGCTTAAAACCGGCCAAGGCGAGCTCGCCCTGCAAATCAACACCGATCAGGGTGTTCAGGACTTGGTGCAGAAGGCAGTAACCTTTCTGGCCGAATATTTGCGCGCACCTGTCGCAGCCATTTATCTGGTCAATCACGAGGAGGTTGCCGAGCTCTGCGCCACCTACGCCTACACCTTCCGCAAAGAAGCGCGCAATCGTTTTGTCAAAGGTGAATCCCTGGTAGGGCAGGCAGTACGCGAACGCAAAACCATAGTTGTGGACGATCTGCCGCCGGATTATGTCCGCGTCAGTTCCGGCCTTGGTCAGGTTCCACCGCGCAGCCTGGTGGTGATTCCGCTGGTATACGCCAAAAAAGTGCTGGGCGTATTAGAACTGGGATTTCTTCGCACCCTTGAAGAAGTGGAGATGGATCTGCTGGCAAAATGTGGCGACAGCCTTGCCGTCGCCCTGCACGCAGCCCTGGGCCGCGACCGACTGGCGGAGATGCTGGAGGAGTCCCGCGCGCAGTCGGAAGAATTACAGGCGCAGCAGGAGGAACTGGAACAGGCCAACTCCGAACTGGAAGAACAAACCCAGCAATTGGAAGAGTCACAGCAGGAATTGCGTCTTCAGAAACAGCAGCTGCTTGAAGCCAATGAAGAGCTGCGCCAAAAATCCGAGGAGCTGGTGGTGCGCAATCGCGATATAGAAGCGCGCTCGGAGGAACTGGAAAAAGCCCGTTCGGAATTGGAAGAAAAGGCTGAAGAGTTGATGGCAGCCAGCAAATATAAATCCGAGTTTCTTGCCAATATGTCCCATGAGCTCCGCTCGCCACTCAACAGTTTGTTATTGCTGGCGCAAAATCTGCGCGAAA
>JBQGED010000397.1:0-10196 GCA_052039425.1 Sphingobacterium griseoflavum
CCTACCGCACTTTGACGGCGGTGGATTCAGTGCTGATGATTATCGATGGTGCCAAAGGTGTCGAAGACCGCACCATCAAATTGATGGAAGTCTGCCGTCTGCGAGATACGCAGATTCTGTCGTTTATCAACAAAATGGATAGCGATATCCGCGATCCGGTGGAAGTGCTCGACTAGATCGAAGAATTACTGAAAATTCGTGCCGCGCCCATCAACTGGCCCATCGTCATGGGCAAGGAATTCAAAGGCGTTTACAACCTTTACACCGATACCATTCATGTCTTCCAGCAGGGCATGGGGCACACTATTCCCGATGATATTCAGATCCAGGGATTGGGCAGTCCCGAGGCGGATAAATTGCTCGGCCTTTACGCCGAAGACGTGCGCGCGGAGATCGAACTGGTGCGCGGCGCTACCCACGAATTTGATCTTGACGCTTATTTGCAGGGCAAATTAACGCCGGTGTTTTTCGGTACCGCTCTCGGCAATTTCGGGGTGCGCGAAATGCTCGATAAATTCGTTGAGTGGGCACCGCCGCCGCTGGCGCGTGGTACCGATGTGCGCCAAGTGCGTGCGGACGAGCCGAAATTTTCCGGATTTATTTTTAAGATCCAGGCAAATATGGATCCCAAACACCGCGACCGCGTAGCGTTTATGCGCATCTGCTCCGGGGCCTATACCCAGGGCATGAAAATGCATCATGTACGCTTGGGCAAAGACGTGCGCATCAGCGACGCGGTGACCTTTCTCGCCGGCGACCGCAGCGCGGTGGAAGAAGCTGTGTCTGGCGACATTATCGGTTTGCATAACCATGGCACCATTCAAATTGGCGATACCTTTACCGAAGGCGAACAACTGAAATTCACTGGTATTCCGCACTTTGCGCCGGAATTATTCCGGCGCATCCGCCTGCGCGATCCGCTCAAAACCAAACAATTACAGAAAGGCTTGCAGCAGCTCTCTGAAGAGGGTTCGACCCAGGTGTTTTTTCCGCAAAACAACAACGACATCATCGTCGGCGCAGTGGGGGTGCTGCAGTTTGAAGTGGTGGCCTACCGCCTAAAGGACGAGTACAAAGTGGAAGCCATTTACGAAAACGTAAATGTCACCACAGCCCGCTGGGTGGATTGCAAAGATCCGAAAAAATTTGAAGAGTTTAAGCGCAAGTGCGCCGACAATCTGGCCATTGATGGTGGTGGGCATCTCACTTATCTGGCGCCCACCCGGGTGAATTTATCCCTGACGCAGGAGCGCCACCCGGATGTGATTTTCCGCGCGACCCGCGAACATTGATGCGCGAACCGCTGCCACCGTTGCCGCCAGCCGCGCCGCGCAAGGGCAATCGCTTCAGTCGCTGGCTCGGCGGTGCAATCCTCGCGGCAATGGGATGGCGCGTGCAGGGAGAGTTGCCGAATCAGCCGCAACTGGTTGTTGCGGTCGGTCCCCACACTTCCAATTGGGATTTTGTCATCGCCATGGGAGTGATTCTGGCGCTGGGGGTGAGGGTGAATTACCTGATGAAGCGCGAGGCATTTTTCTGGCCGCTGGGAGGATTATTCCGCTGGCTGGGCGGTATACCGCTTGACCGCCGCGCCACCGCCGACACGGTGGAACAAATTGTCGGGCACTACCGCGGCTCACCCGGCCTCTGGTTGGCCATCACCCCAGAAGGGACCCGCGCCAAGGTACGTTATTGGAAAACGGGTTTTCTGCGCATTGCCGCTGACGCGCAAGTGCCAGTGCTGATCGCCGCTTGGGATTATTCCCGCCGCACCTTTGTCATCGACACTGTTTGGCCGGTTACGGGTGATCATGTGGTCGATGCCGAGGCCATCCGCCAATACGTTTGCAATTCGTATCAAGGGCGCTATCCGGCGCTGCAATAAATCCCCGATCTTCCTTCAGAAAAAACCGTCGGCAATGGCCGCGATACGGCCGGCGGAGTGGCAGAGTTGTTCGATCTGAAGCTCGTTCAGCCCAAGCTCACTGAATACACGCTCTTTATCCAGTGTTGCCTTGCCGACCAGATGTTTGCCGTGTTTACCGCATAGAGTTGTCAAACGAGCGCCTGCAACCGTTGTCATGGTCTGCCCCTGGGCTTCGCCCGCAGCGCGATAATCCAGCCAGTGCGTCGCCACTGCGTGCACCACCTCTGGCATTTGCCAGGCGTTCAGCACCCGTTGTGTCGCGCCGTATTCGAACTGATCCGCCAACACCATCAGATCGTCATAGCTCAAATGCATCCGATGGCGCACGGCGCAGTCCAGTGCGGCTTCGATCACCACCGGGCGGCCGATGCTTTTGCACAGACCGCAGATAAAAGCCGCTTCCATATGACGGCGGCGCAGCAGGGCGATCTCCCGCGACCAGAGTCCACACAGCACCGCCTGCCGCAACTGTTCCGCGATGGATTGCGCGTAGCCGGGTGCATAAAACAAACCGGTGTTGAGACAGAGCGCGAGGGTGAAATCTGCCACTGTATGTTGGCCGAGATGGAGAATCATGGAATCCAGTTGCGCATCCGTCTGGCCGGCGAATCCGAGTTGATACACCTGCAGCAGTTTTTCTTTCAGCATTCGCTGCGAGTCAATTAATTCAGCCAGTTGTGCCGGCTCACTACCTGGCGTGCGGGAGATTTGGAAAGCTCTGGCTGCCAGCTCCGGCAGCTGAGGTACATGCACCGCATGATTATGCAGGCGGTTGTGCAGGGATTCTGCGATCACCTGTAGTTCGATGGCGTTTTCCATAAACAAAGCCGCTGAGTTGGAGCTGAATGGAGGGTGCGTCGCTTCTTAATAAATCTAGACACAAAATAAAGGTTTGCACGAATTCTTATTACAAAAATTCCCAATGGCGTGTTTGTAATCATAATATGAAAGAAATGGCACAAAAAATTTCTAATTGTCGCTATTAATTGTGGTGGTCCGGGCAGGCACTGGTATTTGCGCGGAGGTTGACTAGATTTTATTAATGCCAAATGGCGCGCCACCCAAACGAGCCCAGATCAAACCTATGCCGTACGACGTCCTTCTGTTGAGTCCGCAGCTGTCCACTCTGGCGCGAGAAGTGACCAACTTCTTTCGGGCGGACGTAGTCAATGAGATGGAAGAGGTTCCCCAGCGGATGGCACAGAAGCGCTATCGGGTGGTGGTAATGGATATGATCAACCAGAGCCAGATAGATCTTTCCACTTGCCATACCTTGTTGCAGCAGGACTACATGCACACAGTGCCGTTGGTGGTGCTGACGACGGCTTATTCGGTAAAGGACAAGGTGAAAGCGCTGGAGATCGGTTGCGATGATCTGATTGACAGCAAAACCACGCCGGACGAAGTGTTTGCCCGTATCACCAAAAGCATTTTTCACCAGATCGCCAATTCGCAGCTCAATCAGCGCCTGCTGCTTGCCACCGAAACCGCGCGCAATGCCATGGTGGACAACAGCGATCTGGGAGCCAATATCCAGTTTCTGCTGCAAATCCAGAACTGCGACAACCTCGACCAATTGGGCCAGCAATTTTTTGCCACCATCCAGCGCTACGGTTTGTCCTGCAGTTTGCAAATGCGCAGTGAGATGGGCAAAAAAGATATGGAAGCCCACGGTATGGCCAAACATCTCGAATCCCAGCTGCTGTTCCAGCTCAAAGACAGCGGCCGCTACGTGGATTTCGGCCCGCGTACTATCGTCAATTACGACCGCGTTTCTCTGCTGATCAAAAACATGCCCCTCAACGACGCGGAGAAATACGGGGCTATCAAAGACAACACTTTTTGCCTGGTGCAGGGCATTAACGCGCGCATTCTCGCCCTGGAGGACCGCTTTAAATTGCTGGCGGAAAAAGAGGCGCTGCAGAAGCTCGGCAATGATGTGCGCAATGTGATGGGCGCGTTAAAGATCTCTTATCAGGATGTAATGCGGCAGATCGTAGGCGAGGTGGAAAACGTCGCCGAACGCCTGGAACATCGCCTGCCGCATCTGGCGTTGACCGAGGTGGACGAGCAGTACATTTACGAGCTGAGCGCCAAGCTGGTGGCGGAGACCAATCGCATCTTCAACGAAGGCCTCAAAGTCGATGAATATTTCCAACGCTTGGAGAACGCAGTAAAACGCAGTCTCGCATCAGCCAGCGAACCGTCAACGGTGCGCGAAGACCGCCCGCCAGATGCCAACAATGTAATCGAGCTGTTTTAATCTCGATCGGGCAGACGGCCCAGATTCAGCAGCTGAGTTTCACCATTGCTGCCGTCGACGCCGTCGTTGTCATTAACGATATAAACATCACCGTTGCGATTTACCGCCAGTCCTTCGACCTTTTCCAACACTAAACCGCCTTGCCCGGATAGATCCACCATAAGATCGCGGACCAGCGCTTTGCTGACGACGGACTCGGCGGCAAGGCCGGTGACGCTGAAGCGATAGAGTTTTTTCACCCGCGCATCTGGACCTGCCTGATTGTCCCGCTCCACCACCAGAAATTCCCCATTTCCCAATGCCGCCAGATCCGATAACCCGACCCATCCGCCGTTGGGCGAGGTCGCCTCGTCGAGCGGATAGAAAAAGAAATTCCAGCGGCCATCAGCCGGATCCAGTACGGCGATGCGCGTGTGAGTGTCACCCATCCAGGGGCGTTGCAAAGCGACATAAACCAGGCCGTTATCTTCCGCAATGCCTTCAAAACCGAAGCGGATTTGTTTCGCATTGAGTTCTTCGGGCAGAGGGAAAACTGCAGTGATGACGCCATCGGCATCGGTTTTCACCACCAGGTTCAAGCTGTTGATAGGACGTTTGGCGTCGTCCACGGTGCCGTCCCCTTCGGAGGCGATCCAAAAGCCACCATCACTGGCTTGCGCTAAGGCTTCCGGGTCCAGATTGACGGTTTTGTCGGCATTAATGAGGCGTTTCAGATCCTCGGCATCGAACAGGTTGGCGCGATTGGGGTGGTCGGCAGTAGCGGCGGCCTCGGCCAATTCGGCTGTGGGCAATCCCGTCAGCACATTCTGCTCGTCGCGCAGGTAGATTTCCTGAGCCAGCACTGCAGGCTTTTGGCTGATATCCAGAGTAAAAATGCGATTGCGTTGGTAATAACTGTCGTCAACGGCATAGAGAACGTGTTCCTGAACACGATCCGCCGCCAGACCGGATAACGCACCCCACGGAATCGGTTTGCCATTCGCCCGGTCCGTCGCAGTGATGGTGGGATATTGTGCGGGGCTCTGGTTGTAGCTGTAGATATTGACGCTGGAGCGCAGTGTGTCAGCGCGGCTGTCTTCCTCGCTGGCCACAACGAGTAAATTGCGCGACGGAATAGCCAGAACACCTTCTGGTGCCGCCGCAGCGGGCAGCGCTTGTTTAAAAATCGGATTGAGCGGATTCGCCGCGTCGTAAACAAAAATCAGACTGCTGCGCTCAGACGCGACAAACAAAAAGCGCTCTTCACCAAAGATGCCCACCTCCACGTTTTCCGGCTCATTGCCTTTGTTGTCGGAGCGGTCATCCGGGTAGTGACCCAACCGCACTGCCAGCAGATCCAGTTGGTTACCGCTGGAGAACACCACCTCGCCCGCGCGATTAAAAATCGTGAATCCGCGGCTGCCGCCGGCCAAATCGCCTTCATTGGCGCAGGCGAAATAATCCTTGTTGATCCAGGCCACCCCATCGGGCTCGCGCATGACACCGGTTTTGCTGGCGGTGAGCGAGATCAACGCAGGCGATTCATCGGTATCGTCAATATCGGTCAGGTCGGTTGTCCCGGCAGAGAAGTGACGGATCACAGAGCCGCTCGCCAGATCCACCAACACCAAATGATTGTTTTCCTGCAGAGAGACCACCGCGAGATTGTCGTGGTTGATGTCCACATACTCCGGTTCTGGATCCCCGGGATAGAGGTCCGTTAAACCCGTCAGCTCCACGGATCGGACGGTCCAGGCGGCAGGCGCCCCCTCCAAGTCGACAATGATGAGCCCCCCTGCCGGTAATTGCGGCGGCATGCCTTCGTCCAGCTCCTCATCCCGTTCGTTCTCGATGGCGACCACTGCATAACGGCCGTCTGGGCTTACGGCTACGGAATCCGGCTGCCCGCCGAGGTCAATGCTGTGCGCTAGGGTGCGCGAGTTGATCTCGATAACGTCGAGGCTGCCCGCGACCTCGACGAAACTATTAGAGCGGTTGACCGCCACCAGCGCATAAGCGCCGGCCACAGCGACCGAGGTCGGTTCACCGCCAAGCGTTAGGGCGCCCAGACCGAAAGGGGAGGTTGGGTCGGTGATATCAATAAACCCCACTTGGCGACCTGGGCTGTTGCTGTAGATCAGCGTCATGCCATCGCCACTCGCAGCGACAATTTCCGCTGCGGTCACCGTGTCGTCCGCGCAGCTGCTGCCGACTTGGCTGCATACGGGAAAAGTCGCAACCCGGTTGAAGCTCATCTGCGGGTCAATGGTGGTGTTGCTGACGGTCTCGCGGTTGTTGCCTTCTTTGCATCCGCCTAATAACAGCAGAACCAGAACGGCGGTGCTTAGCCCGGACAATGGGTAACTCATAGTCTTCTCCATGGTTTGATGAATGCCCGGAAGACTATTGCGCCAATGTGACGGTATTGGGTCGTCTATATGACAGTTATGTTGCGAAGCGAGGCTGAGGCGCAGGCGGGAAGTGGCTCTGGTTATAAGGGTCGGTTTGGCGCTTAGATTGTTTTCTTTCTCATTCGATACGAATGCGGTTCTCTGCTCATAAGAAAGTATGGGGATAGGAAATCCAGACGTGAATGGCGCGTAAAGTGATGTTTCAACGTTATTCTTTAAGGTTATTAGATATAAGCGCTTGGAATAAAAGCCGTTTCCCTTATGTTCTCAGGTGCTTATAAATTCCTTTTGGTTTTTCTTGTGGTCGTGAAATTCACCTTAAAGAATTAAAAAACACTATACAGGCTAAGCACTAAGCATTATTGATTAGGTCTTTTAATATCAGACTAAAGTCTCAATTTGAGTTGCTATGAGTCGCGCCCGCACATACAATTTGGTCAAATTTGTCTCAGAAAATGATTTTGGTGACAAAGTAAACGGGAATGGATGTCGTCTGCGACAATCCCGTTCCGACCCTAGTTGTTGGTGGTTTTGATAAAAACAGTACGAAGCCGCTATTCGAGGTGCAGAGGTTTTGGCAATGAAAAAGAACTTTATTACCACTTTGCTGTTATCCATGGGGATCAGTGTTTCGGCGTCAGCAGCTAACCAGTACATCTGGATGGAGGCGGAAAGCGGCGGCGAGCTCAATCCGATCGTGGTGAAGTCAGACTTGGGAGCTTCCCAAGCAATCTATCTGGCCTCGTGGAAATGGGCAGATTACGGTGCACGCTCAGCCGACAGCGGCATGATCACTTTCGATGTCTATATCCCTGAAACTGGCGAATACACCCTCTGGGGCCGAGTGCGCCTGCCCAACAGCGGCAGCAAGCCTTTTGATGTCAGCGTAGGTAATGGCAGCCCTTCTGACGCCAGTCAATGGACCAGCTGGGCTGCGGACGATCGTTCCGACGTAAAAAGCTGGGGTTGGTCGAACTCCGGTGTCCGCAAGACCCTCACCAAAGGCATGAATACACTGCACCTGATTCAGCGCGAAGGTGGCCCGGGCGTACATTTGGACAAGATTCTGCTCACCAACGACATCGCTTACGTACCTAAAGGATTGGGTGCGGCCGAACCGAGCCTCGATATCACCAACCCGTATAAAAGTCCTGCCGTTGGCAAATACGGTCAGCTGCGCCTGGTTGGCAATCAGCTGAGCGATAAGAACGGCAACCCTGTGCAACTGCGCGGTATCAGTGCCCACGGTCTGCAGTGGTTCCCGCTGGTGGAAAAACAAACCATCGCCAACATGGCGGAATATTTTGGCGCTGAGGTTGTGCGTCTAGCCATGTATATCGAAGATTTCGCGCCCACCGACCCTAGCGATTTCTGGGGCGGTTATATGGCAGACAAGGCCGGCATGATGGCGCGTACCGAAAAAGCCATCGAAGATGCGGTAAACGCCGGCCTCTACGTTCTGGTGGACTGGCACATACACAACACACCATCCAATTACACCGCTGAAGCGACGGCCTTTTTCTCCGAGATTTCCAGAAAGTATGGCCACCTGCCCAATATCATTTATGAAATCTGTAACGAGCCTGTGGCGGTGAGCTGGTCGGGTGGTATCAAGCCCTACGCCAACACCGTTATCAATGCGATCCGTCAGAATGATCCGGACAACATCATCATCGTCGGCACCCCTACCTGGAGCCAGGATGTGGACGCCGCTGCCAAAGATCCATTGAGCCACAGCAACGTGATGTACGCGTTCCACTATTACGCGGCTACTCACGACTTCAACACCATGAAGAACAAAGTGGAATCCGCGCTGAGCGCCGGTATCGCCGTGTTTGTCTCAGAGTGGGGTACTTCTGATGTGGGTACTTCGCACTCCAATTTCTCTGTTGGCAAACAGTGGATGGAGTTTATGAACCAGCGCAAACTCAGCTGGATTAACTGGTCGTTGGGTAACAAGGACGAAGCGTCCTCCATCCTGAAGCCTCGCGCACCTATGGCAGGCCCTTGGGCTGACGCAGACCTCACTGAGGCGGGCAAGTGGTTGAAGCCTTACTTTACGGCTACAACCAGCTCTGGCAGCACCGGCAGCTCCTCCAGCTCGTCCAGTTCATCCAGTAGTTCGAGCAGCTCCAGCAGTTCTTCCGGCAGCAGCTCAAGCACATCCAACCTGGTGTTGGAAGCTGAGAACGCCAGCTTTGCGCAGAACGTCACGGTCATTGCCAATGAAGGCATAGTGGCTTATTTCGATGCCGGCGATCACCTCGGTTTCCGCAGCGTCGATCTGACCGGCGTAAGCCAGATACGCATGCGCTACGCCACCGCCAACAGCGGCGTTGTTGAGATTCGCGCGGACAGCACCAACGGCGCGCTACTGGCTACCCATAATGTGTCATCCACTGGAGGTTATGGTTCCTATAAGGACTTTACGTTGAGCATCAGTGCCATCGGCGGCAGCCACGATCTGTATGTGGTCGGTAAATCCGGTGAGGGTATTTTCAATCTGGATAAGCTGACTCTGATCAAGTCCACGTCGTCGAGCAGCTCAAGCTCAAGCAGCTCCAGCAGTTCGTCCAGCTCTGGCAGCTCCAGTTCTGTCAATAAACTGGTTCTGGAAGGAGAGGCCGCTCCGATCATGAATAATGTGCAAGTGGTTAACGATGCTATGGGTTACTTCAACAACGGTTCCCACTTTGGTTTCCGCAACGTTGATCTGAGCGGTATCACTCAGGTGGTCGTACGCTACGGCAGCAATGTCGGTGGCGGTGTGGCCGAAATCCGCGCAGGTGGCACCAGCGGCCAGCTCCTCGCCACCATTAACGCCAACAACACCGGAGGTTATGGCAACTATCAGGATTTCACCCTGAATGTTAGCGGTGTTAGCGGCATACAAGACTTGTATGTGGTCGGCAAATCCGGCGGCGGTATCCTCAATCTGGACAAGCTCACTTTGATTAAGAGCGGCACCAGTTCAGGTGGCACTTCAACTGCGAGCAGCGTGGCGGCCTGTAACGACAGCAACTCCACCTCGGTGAGCAGTTCTGCCAATGTGGCGCCGGGCAAGTGTTACAAGTACAACCACGGCTCCGGCAAATTGCAGCTGGGCACCTGGAACCTGAACGGTTCCGCCAGCTACGAAGTGAAAAACTGCAACGGCGCAGTAGTGAACGCGACCCAGGCAATCAACACCTACACCTCGGTCAGTACCAACGCCAACCACTGCAGCCACTACATCTACGTGAAGAGCGCGCCTTCTAATTACACCTTGCAGGTGGGTAGCTGGTAATAGATATTCGCTGAAGTAATTCGAGAAGCCCTTTCAGAAATGAAAGGGTTTTTGTTGTTTGGGGTGCTTAGCTCTGCGAAAGCGATTATCGCGGAATGTGGTTAACCGATTTTTCATGAACGCTTTTTAGAGAAACTTGCGAGACATTCAATTTCACCGGAAAGGTTAGCGCTCCACTTTTCCGTTGTAGTGCCCAAAAAAATCCCTGCATCGAACCGAAGTCGCCATATTAATTAACACTGAGCAAATGAAATGAATTGCGCATCAAGACCGGTAGCAATATGAACAATAAACGGGGGTTTTTCTTGTGTGGAAATTCTTGAGCGCGTA
>JBQGED010000398.1:0-2282 GCA_052039425.1 Sphingobacterium griseoflavum
CAGTTCGTTATTTGATGGAAGTCGATAAACAATTCGGACGGTTTATTCCCATTCCGTTTTTGCTGGAGCATCCAACGATTCGCCAACTCGCGGAAGTCATTGAAAATAAACAGCCGGTAACCGGTGTCGGCGATGTGGTGATATTAAAACATGGAAATGCTGAGCCGCCCTTGTTTTGTCTTTATGGAGTACTTCTCTATCGCGACCTCGCGTTGTCGTTGGACACGTCTAGAACCGTATGCGGCGTTTATCTGGAAGAGGAAATGCTGCTATTGCAACCGGGAGTTGAGGTTGCGGAAGTGCAGGCCCTGCATAGTGTCGATCAGATCGCGCGCCGTTATTTTCGCAGTATTACCGCCTTTCAAACACGCGGCCCCTATTATCTGGCCGGTGAATCCTTCGGCGGCATTATTGCGCTAGAAGTGGCGAGATTGTTGCGCGAGCAAGGCGAAGAAGTGCATTTGGTCGCGATGCTGGATTCTATGGCTCCAGGATTCTGGCAGTCTTTGTCGCCTGCTAGAAAGTTAATTCGACATCTGAAAAAAATTCTGCGCGAGCGCCGGGCTTATCTCAATCGCTCGCTTCTGCGCAAAATCAAAAATAAGCTCTTTAAAGCGCGCGTTGGAGCGGCGGTGGATCAGCGGGCCGACGCCCGCGCTATGGCATCACGCACCTACAATCCTGCGACTTTCTCGGAGCCGGTGGTGTTATTCAAAGCAAAGGAGAGAACAGAGTTTGAGCCAGAAAGTACCGATCTTGGTTGGGGGAGATTCCTGTCGCGATTGACGGTGCACGAGGTGAGCGGAGATCATTTGGGTATGTTGCAGGAAGGCACTGTGCAGGATCTTGCCGCAAAACTACGGCCGTACCTCCAGTAGGGCCAATTTCAGTCGGGATGCCAGTTGCGTGTAGAATGCCTGTTTGGTTTTTCCCAGGCAGCAACCATGGCCCATTCGATTGACAGCATCATCGCCCGCGCCCGCGCCGAGTGTGATCGGGTGGGGGTGAAACTGACTCCAAAACGCCAGAATATTTTGCTGGTTTTACTCCTTTCTGAAGCACCCCTGTCTGCATACGACATAGTCGACAGCTATCGCGAGCGCTATCACGAATCTCTGCCTGCCATGTCCGTGTACCGCATTCTGAATTTTCTGGTGGATAACAAGCTCGTGCACAAACTAGAAACCACCAACCAATTCCTACCTTGTGCGCATATTGCGTGCGACCATCAACATGAGATTCCGCAATTTTTGATCTGCGACCGCTGCCATGCCGTGGCTGAGGTGGGGTTGCGCAAAACCCTGGTGCGAGAGCTGCAGGAAAGCGTGCGCAAAGCGGGCTTCTCTCTCACCAGTCAGCAGCTGGAGCTGCACGGTGTCTGTGCTAAATGCAGTGGAGGAGGTGAAACAAGTGGGGAGGTGGAAGACGGTGACGAGGCGCATCACCGCCATTGATGTTTCGCTATTCGCCAGATGCAGCGGTCGCTGCATCTTCTTACGTTTGAGTGTTTTTTTTAATTAAACAAATCTTCGATAGACAGGTAGCGCTCGCCTGTGTCGTAGCTGAACACTAGAACTCGGCTGCCTGCAGGCATTTCCGCTTCTTTATTTTTCACAGCCGCCAGGCTCGCGCCGGATGAAATACCGACGAATATTCCTTCTTTCTTGGCGCACTGACGGGCCATTTCAAAGGCGTCTTCATCTTTTACCAGAATCGTGCCATCCAAGGTTTCCTTGTGCAGATTGGTAGGGACGAAGCCTGCACCTATCCCTTGAACGCGGTGAACACCTTTGGCTCCACCACTGATGACGGGGGATTTTTCTGGCTCCACAGCAAAGGTTTTCATACCTGGAAAGACTTTTTTTAAAACTTCGCTACATGCGGTGATGTGACCGCCGGTGCCCACGCCGGTAATCAAGTAATCAATGCCGTCGCCAAAGTCTTCCAGAATTTCTTTTGCCGTGGTGTCGCGATGTGCGGCTATGTTGGCGGGGTTTTCAAATTGTTGCGGCATCCAGCTGTTGCTGTGTTCCTGCAACAGTTCCTGGGCTTTGGCGATTGCGCCCCCCATGCCATTTTCTTTTGGCGTGAGCACTAGTTCCGCGCCCAGAGCTTTCATGTATCGGCGGCGCTCTACAGACATGGATTCCGGCATGGTCAAAATCAGCCGATAACCTTTTACTGCTGCCACCATGGCCAAGCCTATGCCGGTGTTGCCGGAAGTGGGTTCGATAATCACCGTGTCCTTGTTGATAGAGCCATTTTGCTCGGCAGCTTCAATC
>JBQGED010000399.1:0-10988 GCA_052039425.1 Sphingobacterium griseoflavum
GGGCAATCTATCCATCCACAGCCAGCGCGGGCGTGGCACCACCTTCACCCTGATCGCGCCTCTGAGTATTTTGTCCGCCCACACACTGGTGGTGCAGGTGGGTGAGCATCGTGTGAGCGTAATTTCCCGGGCCCTGGAGCAGGTGGTGTACCTGGAATCCGAGCGCCTGGAGAAGCGCGCGGACCGTCTGGCCTATCGTCTCCAGGGCGAAGAGGAGCCCATACCGGTTTTCCGGCTGGACGATCTGATTTTTATGAATACCCGCCGCGCCGAACGCCACACTGCGCTGATGGTGCTGCGCAATCGCGACGGTCGCCGCTGCGGCGTACTCGCCGAGACCATCAAGTCCAGCGAAGAGCAGATCATCAAACCCCTGTCGCGCTCCACCTATAAGGTCCCGGGCGTGATTGGCGCCACCATTCTCGGGGATGGCCGCGTGTCGCCAGTGGTGGATCTTTACGAGCTACCCGGCCTGTCGTTGGACGCCGGCGCCACCTGGCGCAAACGTTTCGAGCAGCGCTTGCGCCATCTGGACAACGACATCATCAAGGAGCGCCCGATTGCGCTGGTAGTGGACGACTCCCTCAGCGCCCGCCGCTCGCTGGCTCAATTCGTGGGGGATATGGGTATGGAGGTCTACACCGCGAAGGATGGCTTTGAAGCGATTCAGATCATTCAGCAGCGTATTCCGAGCGTGATCCTGGTGGATCTGGAAATGCCGCGCATGAACGGCCTGGAGCTGACCGGTCACCTGCGTGCCAATGACGATACCAAGGATATTCCGATCATCATGATCACCTCCCGCGCTACGGAAAAACACCGCTCAATGGCGGCGCGGGTCGGCGTCAATACCTATCTCAATAAGCCCTGGACGGACGAAGAATTATTGACTTCGATCCAGAGTCAGATCGCTTGAACCTAACCCAATAAACACTTCCGTTAGCAAGTTCTCAACTGATGGCTTAACTTAACTTCGTTCCGTGGGGCACAAAAAAAGCCCGATGCTCGGGGGAACATCGGGCCAGGACCATTAGGAGTGAAACATTAAGGACTTTCATCCTCATCGAGCTACTCCAGAGTAGCTCTACTGATGTCACTACACTTGGGGGGATGAATGACATCAGTTAATTTAATTATCGGTCACCTCCGCTGTTTTGCCAGTCGCCTGTTAAACCGTTTAGCAATACTTGCCCTGTTAATCGCAAAGCCGGGCTATAAATGGTGTTCCGCTAACAACACTCCGCGTTTTCGCTGCACTGCAAAAAATATCACGCAAAAAAATGGCCCTAAAAGGGCCTCAGATACAGGAGGAAAAGTAGTGATCGGGTTAACGATTAATGGTGTTGGCTGAGCAGTGAAATCGTTGCCGGTAATTCGGTTTCCAAAAGCCGCGCAGTGCTTGAGCGGTTCACCCAGTACTGCAAATTCGCATGGAGCATTTTGAGTTTGCTTTGACTGTTGCGAAATCCGGTGGTGATAGGCTCGTACGCCATGTAGTGATCTTCCACGCTGAGTTTCGCCAGCTCGTTAATTTCCATGTGCATGATACTGATGATGTCGTAGATCACATCCTTATGCGCGATCTCTGACGCTTCCCAGTAGGCATTGTCCAGAACCTGCAGCAGCGTTTCGAAGCTCCTTACGGCGTCGGCAACCGTTGTGCGGTCCATGGTGTCTCCTGCGCAAATAGATTTGAATTTAAGTATAGACACCCATTTGCAGATGGCCACGCGAGGCATCGCTAACCGGAATAAACGTAAGGTTTTAGCGTCGAAGCCTGATCATCCCCTCTTGACTGACCGACGCGACGATCCGCTGCTGCTGATCGTAAAGCGCGCCGCGGCAGAATCCGCGGCCGGAACCTGCCCAAGGGCTGTCGGTGAGATACAGATGCCAATCGGTAAAGGTCGGCTGCCGATGAAACCAGATGGAGTGGTCCATGCTCGCCGGATACACCTCACCGTGGAACAAGCTGGTGGGGTGGGGCATAAGCGATGTCGCCAGCAGGCCCAGATCCGAGGCGAAGGCGAGAGCGCAGTAGTGGAACAGTGGATTCTCCGGCAAATGTTCACGGCTGCGCACCCAGAATTGGGCACTTTGGTTGGTACTGGCCTGCGCATCAAAAATATCGCGGTTGTAGGGGACGAAGTCGATGGGTGCCACCGATAAATGGCGGAATTCCCGCGCCAGGCTGGTGCTAGCGCTGTCCGGATGTTGCTCGCGCACATCTTCCGGCGGTATCACGTTGGACGGGGCGAACATCTGGTGGGAATAGCCTTCTTCGTGTTTATGAAAGGACGCCTGCATGGTGAAAATCAGCTCACCCTCCTGTACCGCACGCACCGCGCGGGAAGAGACGGAATTGCCGTCGCGCAGATTCTCCACCCAGTATTCCACCGGACTGTCGACATTGCCCGCGCGCAGAAAGTAGGCGTGTAAGGAGTGGACTGGGCGGTTGCGCACAGTGCGTCCTGCGGCCATGAGCGCTTGCGCGAGCACCTGCCCGCCGAAAATGGTTTTGCGAAAGCTTTCCTGGTGATTGCGAGTGGTAAACCTTTGGCTATCGATAGCCTTGAGGTCCAGAAGTTGTTCAAGCATAGGAAATACCGTGAATTGACTAAATGGAACCGCCTGTGCGCCGATAACCGGATACGGTGTAATGGCGTCTGGAGGCCTCAATGATTGGGCAGTCTTTTTTTAGTGTAGTGCGATTGGTGGGCATAGCTCTATTTACACTGGGGTTGATCGCGTGTACAGCGCAGCATACGCGGGAGCTGGGTCGTAAAACGCTGCAGGATATAGGCCTGAAAACGTCGGTAAAAATCTCCCGCACCGGTTACTGGTCCTTGCCTCTGGGCACAGCCGTTTATCTCGCACCGGTGTATATCGTCGGTGATGACCAGGAGACATATCCGCGCTTGCGCAGCCAGCTCGACAGGCTCCTGGCGACGTTGGTGGCGGAGGGGCTGCAGGAGCGGTCATTCGAGGGAGATTCCACCGGAGCGGGAGTGCTGATTCGCGTTGGTTTGGCTGGAGCGACGGACAAGCTGTCCAGTGTCAGCGAGATGAATGACCGGCGGGGTCTCACGGCCGGCGATTCGGGGCGTGATCAACTGCGCTTGATTATGCAGGTGTTCGATGCGCGCACCGGCAAGCATCTGGACACATTAACTGGACAGGCAATCAGCGGCTGGCGTTGGAAAGAGCACCAAGTGACCGAGCTGGCCGAGCCGACCCTGAGAGCCATGCTCACCCAGCTGCGGGGCGCTCAAACCACCGCAGCCCTCGAGTGAGGGGTTTACACCCTCACATATTGGGATAGTTAGGACCGCCGCCGCCTTCAGGTGCCACCCAGGTGATGTTCTGCGCCGGATCCTTGATGTCGCAGGTTTTACAGTGCACGCAGTTTTGCGCATTGATCTGAAACTTCGGCGAACCATCTTCCGCAATCAGTACTTCATACACACCGGCTGGGCAGTAGCGCTGCGCGGGTTCGGCGTATTCAGGCAGATTCTTCGCAATGGGCAAATCGGGTGACGCCAAGTGTAGGTGGCAGGGTTGGTCTTCTTCGTGGTTGGTGTTGGACAGATACACCGACGACAGCCGGTCAAAACTGATCACGCCATCCGGCTTGGGGTAGACGATGGGTTTACATTCGGCCGCCCGGTGCAAAGTGGCATGGTCCGCGACCGGGTCGGAGAGGGTCCAGGGCAGTTTGCCGTTGAATACATTGATATCCACGAAAGCGTAAGCACCACCCAACAGCGGGCCCCATTTGTGAATGGCGGGGCCAAAATTGCGCTGGGTATGAAGTTCGCGCCAGGCCCAGCTGTCGTGATAGGACGGGCCAAATTCCGCCAGCTCGTCGCACTCGCGATTTTCCAACAGCGCGCGCGCCACCACTTCGGCGGCGATCATGCCGCTTTTCATCGCCGTATGCGTGCCTTTGATTTTGGCGAAATTCAAGGTGCCCGCGTTATCACCCAGCAGCAGCCCACCGGGAAAATGCATTTTCGGCTGCGACTGTAAACCGCCTTTGGCAATGGCGCGGGCGCCATACACCAGGCGTTGGCCACCGCTTAAAGTCTGCTGAATGGCCGGGTGGTGCTTGAAGCGTTGGAATTCCTCGAATGGATTGACGTAGGGATTGGAGTAGGCGAGGTCGGTGATCAGGCCAACCGCGACCTGCTGATCCTCCATGTGGTAAAGAAAGCCGCCTCCAGTGGAGCCGCTTTCACTCAGCGGCCAGCCGGCAGTATGCACAACTAGCCCTTCATGGTGCTGCGCTGCCGGAATTTTCCAGATCTCCTTTATGCCAAGGCCGTAATGCTGCGGTTCGACGCCGCGATCCAGAGCAAAATGCGCAATCAATTTTTTGCCGAGATGGCCGCGGCAGCCCTCTGCAAATAAGGTGTATTTGCCGTGCAATTCCATGCCAGGGGTATAACCGGACTTGGGTTGGCCATCCGCCCCTACGCCCATATCGCCAATCAAAATGCCTTTGACTGCGCCGGTCTCGGCATAGAGAACTTCCGCAGCGGCGAAGCCGGGGAAAATTTCCACCCCCAATTCTTCCGCCTGTTGCGCAAGCCAGCGGCACAAATTCGCCAGGCTGACAATGTAATTGCCATGGTTGTTCATGGTTTTGGGGGCAGCCCAGTGCGGTATGGAATTGGACTTGGTGCTGCTGCCAAGCCAAAGAATATGGTCCTGCGTGACTGCGGTCTTTACCGGTGCGCCTTTTTCTTTCCAGTCCGGAAACAATTCCTGCAGTGCCACCGGGTCCAAAACCGCCCCGGATAGGATATGGGCACCGACCTCGGAGCCTTTTTCCACCACGCAAACACTGATGTCGCTGTTGAGCTGTTTCAAACGGCAGGCGGCCGCGAGCCCGGCTGGACCAGCACCTACCACCACCACGTCGTAAGGCATCGATTCTCGTTCCACTCTCTCAGCTCCGGGAGTTGTTGAAAAATGCTAAGTATACGCGGAGAAAGCCGATCTTCACCGCATAGGTGCATAAGCCTTTGATGCTTGAGACCGCGCTTTTGCCTTCAGCGTGTTTTGCGCGCAAATGGCGGCGCCGATTAGTCCGGTGCGTTTGTCACAGATGCGACTGTTTATCGTTATACTGGCGCCCCCCAAGCCCCGACATTTTGTTCCCAGGAGGAGCTCTAACCCATGAAAATACTTGTCCCCATCAAGCGTGTGGTCGACTACAACGTTAAGGTACGCCCTTTGGGCGATGGTTCGGACGTGGATATCGCCAACGCCAAAATGGCCATCAATCCATTTTGTGAAATCGCGGTGGAAGAGGCGATACGCCTCAAAGAAAAAGGCGTCGCCACCGAAGTGGTGGTGGTCAGCGTGGGGGAGGGCAAATGCCAGGAGCAGCTGCGCGCCGCTATGGCACTGGGGGCGGATCGCGCCATTTTGGTGGAAACGAGCGAGCGCCTGCAGCCTCTGAATATCGCTAAAGCGCTCAAAGCGGTGGTAACAAAAGAAGCACCTGACCTGGTGATTCTCGGCAAACAATCCATTGATGGCGATAACAATCAGACCGGTCAAATGCTCGCCGCTCTGCTCGGTTGGGGGCAAGGCACTTTCGCTTCCAAAGTGGAGATCGCCGATGGTGCGGCCCTGGTGACGCGTGAAGTGGACGGCGGCCTTCAGACATTGAAACTCAAACTTCCTGCGGTGGTGACCACCGATCTGCGTCTCAACGAACCCCGTTACGCGTCCCTGCCCAACATCATGAAGGCCAAGAAAAAACCCCTCGATACTATCGCGATCGCAGATCTCGGTGTCGAGCTGACGAGCCGCAGCAAACTCCTCAAAGTCGCGCCGCCAGCGGGCCGCAAAGCGGGAATCAAAGTGGGCAGCGTTGATGAACTGATTAACAAACTCAAAAATGAAGCGAAGGTGATTTCATGAGCGTCCTGGTCATTGCTGAACACGATAATCACGAACTGAAAGCAGCTACGCGTAATACCATCGCCGCTGCGAAAGCCTTCAATGACGAGGTTCATGTGTTGGTGGCAGGCGCCTCGTGCCAAGCGGTGGCGGATGCGGCGGCGCGCTGCGAGGGCGTTAGTAAAGTCCTGCTCTCAGATGCCGAGCATTATCAACATCAACTCGCCGAGGATATTGCGGCGCTTGTTGTGTCGCTCGCTGGGCAGCACCGTGCTGTTCTCGCGCCGTCTTCCAGCAGCGGCAAAAATCTCCTGCCGCGTGTGGCGGCGCTGCTCGACGTACAGCCGGTTTCCGATGTGATGGCAATCGAAGGCGACAATATTTTTGTGCATCCCATTTATGCCGGCAACGTCATAGCCACTGAGCAAAACGATGAACCCGTTAAGGTGCTGACCGTGCGTACCACCGCGTTTGATCCTGTAGCGGCGGAAGGTGGCAGCGCGGCGGTGGAATCTGTTGCGGCGCAACCAGCCAGTGGGCTTGCCAGTTTTGTTGGCGAGCAACTGGCGCAATCGGATCGTCCCGAGCTGACGTCGGCACGCATCGTGGTCTCTGGCGGTCGCGGTTTGCAGAGCGGCGAAAATTTCCAGCTTTTGTACGCTCTAGCCGACAAGCTCGGCGCTGCTGTGGGCGCTTCCCGCGCTGCAGTGGACGCTGGCTTTGTACCCAACGATATGCAGGTGGGGCAGACCGGCAAGGTGGTTGCGCCCGATCTTTACATCGCTGTCGGCATCTCCGGCGCGATTCAGCACTTGGCGGGTATGAAAGACTCCAAGGTGATTGTGGCCATCAACAAAGATGAAGACGCGCCGATTTTTCAGATCGCCGATTACGCTTTGGCGGCCGATCTATTCACTGCATTGCCGGAATTGACGCAGAAAATCTGATTTAGCCTTACCGGAGGCCAACCTAACCAACTGGTATGTCCCGCCGCTGTCATGGAGTAGAATGTGCGACCCTTCCACCCGGCGGGACAATTGCAGCGTGGAAGGGCTATCTCCAGAACCGGAAAAGGCATGTCGATGCTGAAGCTGTTTGAGCCGCAGAGCAAAGTTCAGAAAGACCGGCAGATTATTCGTGATACAGACATGCGCATGGCCAAATACAGCCGCCGCGGTCTGATTTCCAACATCCTCATCTACACCATCTGCCTGCTCGTCGAGCAGAATTTTCTGTTGCACTACCGCACCTTGGCCTTAGTGCTCACCATTGGATTGGTGCTGTCCACGGCGGTGCGCGCCTACCTGCTGTTTCGCATGGGTACCATCTATCCCAGAGGGCCAACCAGCTGGCGCAACAAATATTTTCTCGCCACTCTTATTGGTGCCGTCTGGTGGGGGGTGATGCTCGCCAGCGTGACACTGGTGATGAACATGAAAGGCGAAGCATCTCTGCTGTGGCTGTATACAGTGGTATTTTTCTCCACGACGGCCCACGCGTTCGCCCCCTATCAGCGCTTTTTATCGATCTACCAGTTTTTTGGCATAGTGCCCGCCGCTTGTTGCACATTTTTTATCGGTGAATTCATTGGCGTGTTTTACGGCTGCATACTGCTGTTCTATTACTGGATTCTGAATCACCACTGTGAATTGATCGCGCGCAATTATTGGGATCGCCTAGAGGCGCAAGTCGCCTTGACGAAACGGACAGAAAGTCTGGAAGAGGAGAAGCGCGATACCATCGCCTCAACCCAGCTGACCAACGATTATCTACAGCTGCTCAGCCAGAAGATGCAGATGCTGCTCAACAGCCAGCAGACAGACGACGAGGATGCCCCACCCTCACCGGTTACACTGGCCAGCCAGCGCGCCGCTTTCGAGCGCGTTTATCGCAATATCGATGATTTTTATCATGTGATTAACAAGGATATGGTGGTGCAGGAGCGGGTATTTAATATTCGTCACTATTTGCAGGACTTGGTGCGTCGGTCGGTGGTTGAAGCGGAGCGCAAGGGTATCGAGCTGGAAACTGCGCTGTCACCCGCGCTGCCGAGCCGCTTGTACGGCGATCCGCGGCGTCTCGGGCAACTGGTTACCACCATGTTGAAAAGCGCCATTCAGCAAAGCCAAGGCGGGGTTATTTTTGTTGAAGTGGAATTCGTGCGCGAATACGAAGATGCCGGAGCTTTGCACGTGACCATCGCGCGTCAGTCGGAGCAAGGGAAACGCATGTTTTTCCAGGGAGAGTCGGAGCGGGGCGTGGTGGTGGACCTTGATCTAATGCTTGCCAAAGGGCTCGCGGAAGCGCTTAAGGGTGGTCTCGACATTGATGAGTCCGGCGCTAAGGACGGCAAAAATATCCGCCTGCGTCTGCCCCTTGCGGTCGCTGAACCCAATGACCGTCCGGAGTACCACCGCCTGTTGTTCAAGGGCCGCCAGCTGTTGCTTATTCATTCCAATCCACGCTGGCTGGACCATAAGCGCGCCGAAATGGATACCATGGGTTTTGCGGTGCAAACAGTGAGTCACTATCGCAAGGCCATGCAGGTTCTCGTGGATGCGGTGGCAATGGGCAAAGCCATCGAGTGGGTGGTCTACAACGCCGCCTCAGGGGACAATCAGCCGGTGCAGTTCTGCAATGATTTGCTGAGCCACGCCGATCTCAAATATGTTCACCAGTTTGTTATCTGTTCTGAAATAGGCAGGAAGTTTTTCGCCGACCGCATAATGCAGCCTAGCCCACTGGTGCATTTTGTCGCCAAGCCTGCGGGGATTTTTGAATTTGAAACTGCCGCCACGGCCATGCTTGACTCCTACGATAACGATACGGAAGCAACCAATGGTGGACCGCGTCGCATTGTCTGGCTGGGGCAGGGCAACGCCATCGACAATGCCCGTCTCAGCGGCAGCGCTGATCTACAGATTGATAAAATCCAGGACTTGCGCACCATTCCCAAATTGCTTGAAGAAGAGGATGTGCAACTGATCGTGGTGGAAAACAACAGTGATGACGCCGAGAGTATCAACGCCATCCGCACCTTTGAACGAAAACACCAGCGTGAAAAGCTGGTCACTATTTTGGGGGTAGGCCCCGCCAAAGCCGAAGCTACCATGTTGGAGAAAGGCGTCGATCATTTTATCGATGTCGAGTCTCTCGTCACTGGCGACATCCGCGACCTGCGTTATTGGAGTAACGGGCGCCACCACTAGCTATGGGCGTCATATAAGTGCCGCCTGTCTCCGACCTCCATCACCCTTCTCCCCGAGCATTTCCGCCTAGTCGGCTACACTTGTACACAACTGCGTCACAGTCGATCGGCGCCGGCGTAAACCAGTGTTATAAGAGGTTGAAATGCCCCTGAAAGACCCAGGAAAACTTCATGTTCTGGTGGTGGATGATTTCTCCAGTTTCCGTACCACCATGACGAGTATGTTGAACAAACTCGGCGTCAAGAGCATTGAAGAGGCGGGTAAGGCATTTGAAATGCTTAAGTGGTGCAAAGAGCGCAAATTCGACCTGATTCTCTGCGATTACAACCTCGGAGCCGGGAAAAACGGTCAGCAGCTGCTGGAGGAATTGCGTTTCCGCAAAATGATTAACTATCACACGATATTCGTAATGGTCACTGCCGAGGCGAGCAAGGAGATGGTGCTTTCCGCTTACGACTGCGAGCCAGATGATTATTTGATGAAACCGCTGAATCTGCAGGTGTTGGAACAGCGATTGACGCGCCTGGTGCAGATCCGCGATGCCCTTATCAATGTCTATCAGTTACTCGATGAGGACGAACTGGAGAACGCGACGGACGAACTCAAACGCTTGGTAGAGCAGCGCGGCCGGCATACGTCCATTGCGCAGAAGTTGCTTGGGGAAACACTACTGCGCCAAAAGCGCTACCAAGAAGCGGAAAGCCTGTATCAGGAAGTGCTGGAAGGACGGCAGCTCGATTGGGCGGTGCTCGGCTTGGCCAAGGTGCATTACGCCCTCGGCGATAAGGCTGGCGCCAAGCAGGAATTGCAGGATTTGATCGGCGATAGCCGTTTGTATCTGCCAGCCCACGATGAGATCGCCAATATTCTCGAGCAGGAACACGATCTTGAGGCGCTGCAGAGCATTGTCGAACAAGCGGTGGAGCTGTGTCCGCGTTCAATTCTACGCCAGCGCAAGCTGTCTGAAGTCGCTGAGAGCAATGGCGACGTCGTGCGGGCTATGCGCGCCGCGGGTGATGCCATGAAGCTGGGCGAGTTTTCCTGTCACCAAGATGTCTCCGATGCCCTGCGTTTTCTCAACACGGCGGCCAGTTCTCTCGAACACAACATCGAACTGGAAAAAATGGACGTGTTGGATGACAGCAAACGCTGCCTGGACAAGTTGCTCAGCTCACAGCGCCTGGGTTCTGAACAGGAACTGCAGGCGCGCTTGTTGATGGCGCGAGTTCAGGCGCTCGCCGGGCGCAAAGAAGACGCCCAAAAAACCATTCGCGACCAGGCGGGATTGTTGCGTGAAAGTGCCGGCAAAAATATTGACGTCGATCTGGCGTATTTTGCCTATCTCAACAGCGCTGGGCAGACGGCTGAAGCCAATGCCCACCTGAAGACCATCGCAGAACACTACAAAGGCGATACCGCCAGTTTAGAAAAGCTCGACAAGCTCCTGCCCGAACCGCGCAGTGAGGCCAACCGCCGGCGGGTGGCTCAGCTCAACAAAACCGGTATTGAGCTGTATAAGGAAGGCCAGTACGACGAGGCTCTGCATTTTTTCAATCGCGCGACCCTGCTATATCCTCGCCACGTGGGTATGCAGTTGAACCGCCTGCAGACACTGATCGCCAAAGTCAAAGAAGCCCCCTCCGACGAGACATTGCGCAACCAGATGCAAGAGCAGCTGCAAAAAGTTGAAACCTTGGTTGCGGTGGACCCGAATCCCGCTCAACTTGAGCGTTTTCGCCAATTGCGTGATAAGACGCGTCAGGTGGCCTGACGCGCTTGCGCAATATCTAGATCAGCTCTTTTTGAAATCCGCCCATATGGGGCAGTGGTCGGAAGGTTTATCCATGGAGCGGATGGTGTAATCGA
>JBQGED010000400.1:0-10077 GCA_052039425.1 Sphingobacterium griseoflavum
CCAGCTGCTGCAAAGCTGGCCATATTGTTGTGTAGAGCGAGAGCCGCCTGCAGCAACGGTATCGCCAGCGCAGCGCCGCTGCCCTCCCCCAGGCGCAGGCGCAGATCCAAGAGCGGCAGTGCCCCCAGATGTTTGAGCACCAACCTGTGCGCGGGCTCGGCTGAGGCGTGCCCGAACATCAACCACTCGCGCACTTGTGGGTTGATGCGCACCGCACACAAAGCGGCGGCGGTGGCGATATAGCCGTCCACCAGCACGCCTATGCCGCGCTGACCACAGCGGATATAGGCGCCGGCCAAAGCGGCAATCTCGAATCCACCGATGGTTTCCAAAGCCGCGAGCGCCGGAGATTCGGCGGCGTTTATCACTGCGCCGTGCAGAGCCAGCGCACTTTCCACGGCCTGGCGTTTGCGCACCAGCCCTGCGGCGTCCACACCGGTTCCGGGGCCCACTGTCATATCGGGAGAAAGATCAAGCAGCGCACTCACCAAAGCTGCCGCAGTGGTGGTGTTGCCGATGCCCATCTCGCCGCCGACAAACAGTTGTATCCCTTCCGGGACAGCTTCGGCGCCGGCGCGCAGGGCGCGGACGAGTTCGGCGTAGCTCATGGCGGCCTGCTCGGTAAAGTCGCGGGTACCGGGGGCGATGGCGCAATTTTTCAAACCGGGCAGATCCGGCGGCGGTGTCACTGTGCCCATATTGCACACCTGCAGATCGGCGCCGAGCTGGCGAGCGAGGACGCTGATAGCGGCACCGCCGCGCAGAAAATTGCCGATCATCTGCGCAGTCACCTCTTGTGGATAGGCGGATACCGCCTTGGCGCAGACACCGTGGTCGGCGGCAAAAATGCGGATGGCGATCTGCTCGAGACGCGGATCCGCCCGGCCTTGCCAGGCAGCAAAACGCTGGGCGATCACTTCGAGTTCACCGAGGGAGCCAAGCGGTTTGGTGAGCTGTTGCTGGTGCCGGGCCGCAGCCTCTGCGGCATGTCGGTCCAGTGGCCAAGCGGGTTTGAATACCCAATCCAGGGACGGCTGTTGAATGATCATGGACTACCCCCTGAGGATTTCAGTGTTAACGGCAGACCGGCCACCACTAGGGTTACCCGATCACAGATTTCTGCGAGTGCCTGATGCAGCCAGCCACTTTCGTCAACAAAGCGCCGTGGCAGCGGCCCGAGCGGCACCACGCCGGACCCCACTTCATTGCTGACCAAATAGACGTCGGCGGCGAGCTGCGGCAGCACCACTAATAGCCGATCCCGCGCGGTTTGCCAGTCGCCCATATGCAGGCAGTTGCTCAGCCACAAGGTCAGGCAATCCACTACCAACACCCGCTCCGGGCCGTCCACCGCGAGCAGCGCCTGTGCCAGATGCAGCGGTTCTTCCACCAAAAGCCAGATATCGCTGCGGTCGGCTCGATGCCGGTCGATTCGCGCCGCCATCTCAGCGTCATCCGCCCAGCCGGTGGCGATATAAACAGGAGTTTTGCCTGTGGCCAATGCAGCGCGCTCGGCATAGCGGGACTTGCCGCTGCGAGCGCCGCCAAGGATCAGTTCTTTCATAGGTTTTTAGTGATTACCAAAAGGATGTGCAAAGTAAGCACATACACACACTAAAGCAAGACGATAGGCCTGCCGGTGCGCGGATGGTGAAACAGTTCCGCACTGGCACCGAACAGCTGCCGCAAAAGCTCCGGGGAAAGCACCTCTGCGCCGGGGCCATCGACAATCAAATTCCCCTCCTGCAATACCAGCAACCGGTCAGCAAAACCCAGGGCGAGGTTGAGGTCGTGCAACACCAACAACACCGCCACGCCCTGGGCGGCGAAATCGCGCACCCGCTGCATCAGTTGCTGTTGATGGCCAAGATCGAGGGAGGCAGTGGGTTCGTCGAGCAGCAGAAGACGCTCCCTCGCATCCTCGGCGCGCCAGATCTGCGCCATCACCCGGGCGAGCTGCGCGCGCTGCTTTTCACCGCCAGAGAGATGGGTATAGAGGCGGTCGCGCAGATGCGTCATATCCACCGCCTCCAATGCCGCCGCCACTATGGCAGCATCAATCTGCTGGCCGGTGCTGTGCGGACTGCGGCCGAGGGCGACCACCTCCGCCACCGTAAAGGGGAAATTGAGACTGCTGGTCTGAGGCAAAACGGCAAACTGGCGGGCGCGCTGGGCCAGCGACCATTGTGTAGACGCTTTGCCGGCGAGATAAACCTCCCCTGCGGATGCCGCCAGCTCCCCCGCCACCAGGCGCAGCAGGGACGTTTTGCCAGCGCCGTTGGGGCCGATCACCACCGCCACCTCTCCCGGCTTGAGACTAAAGCTCACCTCGCGCAGACGCTCCACACCATCCAACGTCACGCAGGCCTGCCGCACTTCCAGCACCGGATTCGCCATGGTCAGCCCCCCATTCCCTGATAGCGCCGCTGGCGCAGCAGGGAGATAAACACCGGTGCGCCTATAAAGGCGGTTACCAGGCCCACTGGCAATTCCGTGGGTGCGATCACGCTGCGGGCGAAGGTGTCGGCGAGTACCAACAGAGTCGCGCCAACAAAACCGCTTAAGGGCAATACATAGCGATGATCCGGCCCCACCAGCATGCGCACCATATGCGGCACCACGAGGCCGATAAACGCGATGGTGCCGGCTGCCGCCACGGCCACGCCCATTCCCAATGCTACACAGACGATTACCGTGCGCTGCAGCCGCTGCACATCCACACCCAGGTGGCGCGCCTCCGACTCTCCCAGCAGCAGCGCATTCAACGCCCGGCGCTGGCGCAGCAGCACCAGCACCACCGCACCGGTCACCACCGCCAGCAGACTCACCCGCAAGCTATCCGCGCCGTCCAGGCCGCCCATACGCCACAAGCTGATCCGCCGCAGCATCTCGTTGTCTGCCAGAAATTCCAGGAGACTGGTAAGCGCGCCGGCGAGAAAGGTGAAGGCCATTCCGGCCAGCAGCATGGTCACCACCGAGGTGCCGGTCGCGGTGCTGGCGAGGCGATAAACCAACAGCACCACCAGCAGTCCGCCAGCAAAAGCGCCGAGGGAAACCAGGGACAGCCCCCACAAACTCCACTGCACATCATTGAGCAGCACGATCACCCCGCTCGCCCCCGCCGCCGCGCCGGCGCTGACGCCAATCAGCGATGGGTCCGCCAGGGAATTGCGGAACAGCCCCTGGGTCGCCGTGCCGCACACCGCCAACAGTCCGCCCACCAGCGCCGCCAGCAGGGCGCGCGGCAGGCGCAACTGGCCGAGAATCAATTGTGTTTGCGCATCCGCAGCACCAATGAGCCAAGCCCATAAATTCGCCGGAGAAAAAATCACTGTGCCAAAGCATAAAGACACCAGCATGCTCAGCCCGAGCAGCAGCGCGGCAGTCAGCAACAAGGCCGGCCACAGCTGCGCGATTTTCGCCAGCGGGCGCATTAACGTATTTTCTCCGCAACCATTAATAATCGACGCCTTTGCGCGCTTTAATGCCGGAGGTAAAAGCGTGTTTGACGTCTTTCACTTCCGACACCGTGTCCATGGCATCGCGCAGGGCCGCACCGCCGCCACGCCCGGTGACCACCACGCTTTGCTCGCGCGGGCGATTGACGATGGCGTCGATCACTCTGGCTTCGTCGAGATAACCGTAGGCGAGCATATACGTCAGCTCGTCCAGCACCACCAAATCAAAACTCGGATCTTTTAATAAAGGTTCGGCAAATGCCCAGGTTTTTTCCGCCGCAGCAATATCGCCGGTGCGATCCTGGGTGTCCCAGGTAAAACCCGTGCCCATCTGAAAAAACGCCACTTGCGGAAAATGATCGCGAATAAAAATTTCTTCACCGGACAATTGCTGCCCTTTGATGAACTGCACCACGCCGACCTTTTGCCCGTAACCCAACGCGCGCAGCACCATGCCAAAGGCCGAGCTGGATTTGCCCTTGCCATTGCCGGTGAGCAGCACCGCCACGCCGCGTTCGTCACTGGCCTGCTCAATGCGCGCATCTACCTTGGCTTTTTGTTTTTCCATGGCGGATTTGTGTTTTTGATTTTTCTGGTCGTCGTGGTCAGTCATAAATCAATCTCAGAAAGAAAAACGGGTTCCTATATAACCGGCGCGGCGCGACGTGTAATAACCGCTCACCTCTTGATACTCTTCATCCAGCGCATTTTCCACCCGGCCAAACACCTCCCAACCCGGCAGCAGCGTGAAAGTGGCGCTCAGGTCCAGCACTTGGTAAGAGTCCATTGGTTGGCGGTCCACATCCAGCACATCACTCTCCCAGCGATTATTGAGCAGAATCACCAAACTCTCAGCCGGATACAGGTACAGCGACACATTCGCGATTTTGCCGGGCCTGTGAATGCGCGTCAGATCAAGCGCGGTTTGCGTAAGATTGCGGGTAAATACCGCATCCAACTGCGCCCATGTGGAAACAGGCAGCGAGAATTGCAATTCAGCACCTTTGGAATGGCTGCGACTATCTGCTTGCAGATATCCGGTCCAATTTTGCATGTCGTAAATGATTTCATCGTCGATGCTTTGTTCAAACCACGTGAGTTGCGCGCTTAAACCACTGTCCCGGTAATATTCCAAACCCAGGTCGTAACCGCTGCTGGATTCCTCTTTTAATTCCGGCATCACCACAATGGCGTTGCGATTAGTGGTGACCTCGTAAAGACTCGGCGCGCGAAAACCGTTGCCGGCACTGGCGCGCAATTTCAAAGCGCCTTGATCACCGGCCCGCAGAATATAAGCCGAGGTTAAACGCGCGCTCAGATGCTCGCCAAAATCTTCGTTTTCGTCATAGCGCACGCCGCCAGTGAAAAATATCCGGTCGTCCAAACCGAATTGAAATTCGCCGAACATGCCCAGTTGATAGCGGCTTAAGTCATCGCCGTCCACCACGTGCACACGCTCCATCTCCGTATCGCCACCAAATACAACGGACACTGCATCGCTGGCCTTTAGACGTCCGACATATTCAACTTTTTTCAAAGCTCCTTTGGTGCCGAAAGCCAAATAATCGCGGCTGAAATTATCCCGCTCCATGGAACTGCTCGAAAACGCCAAATGATGAGAAAGGGCACCGGCGCTATGATCCAATGAAATTCGGCCCGTGCTTTGTGCCAATTCGCCGGTGCAATCGTGAATCCGCTGGAACTGCTCGTCGTAACAAACATCGTATTCATTTACGGCGTCTATATCCCGCAGCACCACTTGCACACGCACATCCTGCGATGGATTCCAGCCGAATTTGCCGTGCAGCGTGGTATTCGAATAGCCATCGGCATCCCCTTGCACATCTTCCACAATGGAATTAAATCCGTCCGTGCTCCAATCCGCCGCCGAGAAAAAACCGTCAATTTTTTGATTGCCCGCCGCAATAAACGCATTCATTTTTTGCGAACCGTAACGGCCACCCTCCAAACCGATTTGACCCTCCGAACCGGATTGCACCCGCCGCGTGACGACCTGCACCACACCGCCAGCATCGGCGCCGTAAATAAATCCCTGGGGTCCACGCAATACTTCGATGCGCTCAATCTCACTACCGGTGGTGAGGTTCTCCACCAGCGGCCCAACCTGGGGAGCGGTTGGGTCCGACACATCCACGCCGTCGATCAGCACCAGGGTGCGAAAACCGTCCTCACCGCGAATGCGCAGCGCCGTTTGTTTGCCAGCACCACCGGAATTGGAAACCGAAACACCCGCCTGCGTACGCAGCAGTTGTGCGACCGTGGGATAACCGCGCAGCTCGATTTCCTCCAGAGCCACCACAGACACACTGGCGCCGACTTCGCGCAGCGGCGTTTCCACACGGGAGGCAATCACAACGATTTCTTCGAGCTTTTCCTGAGCGGCCAAGGGCGCGCCAACCAAGCCGCAGATGAGAGCCAACGGCAAAGATAAGTACTTCATTATTTGAATTCCTCAAAAGCTAGGGCGATTGAGGGAGGCATATCGGGGATGAAAGGACGAGCGCGCAAAACGCGGCGAAGACAGTCAGACAATCACTCCGGAATGGTAGCCCTCCGCTCCATTGACGAACATAAAGCAGCAGGCTGGTATCGGGCTTGTGACGCAGTTGCGCCATATACCGTTGCGGGGGCAGCGTTGGTGTTGCACCAACTTCCCATTTAATCCCGGGCATCATCCACGGGGAACCTGAAGCGGCGCCGACCTTAGTGGGTGGCGCGGGAAATGTCAAATAGAGCGGCGGTTTTGTGGGTTACATCAATACGCGCGCTTTGGAGCAGCAAAGCTGCGGAAAAGCGCTCGCCGTGCTGCCGCTTGTCATACTATTCACAGCGGGTGTTTGCCGGACAAAGGTAGACCTCTTGCACGAAATTATTTTCCGCCCCGCATGCTGTGTTCAAAATGAACTCATAATCGTCAGATTGAAAGGATGAATATCCTGGAGCCTCCACGCTGAAGTTCACCAGCCAATTAATCTCATTGATCTCAATCGTGGTGTAATAGGCGTAGGTTTCACTATTGCTCAGTCTATCGTCTCCATCGATGTACAAAGCTTGGAAGTTCGCGCTGTCGGATTCTCCGATTGAATTTACTTCAACCTGAGCATTTGTGATGATTTGTCCATCAACAAAGTTTCGCACATAGATATTGGCCCCAGGGGAAAAATATCCCCCGCAACCCCCTGGTGGGGGCTCTTCCGTTTTACATCCCAAAACAATTAATGGCATTAGTATTAAGAAGGGTCTCATGAGTTTTCCTCTCACATAACGAGGCTGCAGGAAAACTCCCGGCCTCCAGAAATATTTTTTGAGATGCGCTTCTACGCCAAAAGTAGCGAATATTTTTGACTCTAGCCCTGTTATATTCACGTAGGAGCCGATTTATGGCCTGCTTTATGATCGATTTCGCACTCTTCTATCTATAGCTTGCAAAACCGAGTTTTTCTACAGCCTCAACGCTGCCATAAATTGTGGCTTTGGAGTTGAATGTTTTGTGGTAGCGTAGCGTTAAGCCACAAACAAGCGACAGAAACGACCTCAATTTGGTGGCCTTGTTAAATGATTTAAAGCTTGGTGGACAACCATATAGCAAACTCCGTTGAGCGCTGGACGAGCCAAAATATTGGCTTATATAAAAATGATTCCTTTCCGTTACTGCGCCCCATCTCTCGATGTTCTTCTTCATCTGATTTGATGCTTAGTACAGCGGCATATGCTTCGGCATCATGTTTATTAAGGAAAGCCAGTTGCCATTCAAGGTGGTGCAGCACAGTAGTCTCTATGGAATTAGTGCAAACCCAGATGGCATTGCGTCCCAAAAGCGCGGTCAAGATACCCAGAATAGCCCCACCAAATGCCCACAACCCTAGACCATAGCAATGCCGAATTCTACGACTGTTAAGAAGCAGGTTAAATGTGGCATAGTGCTCTCGCTCGTGAAGAAGCATAGCCTCTAGAACTGGAACTAAGTCTTTATATAGAACCCGGGCCACGACCAACTGAGCACTGTAAATACCTACAGCGCCTCGCTCTCCCGCATGATCCACTCTGATTATTCTTTCGATTTCTTTCATGCATCCTATTTGCGGCGAATGGTCATGTAACGCTCGCAGCTGCGGGCGCCTTGTAGCGACGAAGGAGCGGAAAGGCGCTCCGACAGACTGCGATTGTTATGAATTTAGTTGGAGACTTTCTCACCGGAATCGAGGTCAACCACCCATGCTTTCCAAGATCTACCGTCCAGGGAATACTTAACTTGATACTTCTTTCCAGCTTCAAAGTTCACATTCAAGTCAATTGGTTTAGTCGAGGTAATTGTAGAGGCAGTGGAGCCGATATAACCAACCGTTATGGTTGTTTTCCCTGGCAGGAAATCATAGCGATCGGATGTGCCAAGCCCGCGATGCTTTCCATTAATATGAGAAATAATCAAGTTGTTTTTTGGTTTTAGCAAGATCCCCACCTCTGAGTCGGGGCGCTTTTCACCTTCGTATTGCTGGACAGACGTACAACCGACCAGAGCAATAAATATTGCTATTAATAGAAATTTCATAAGATTTCCTTAGTTTATTTTTTTCATAACGCCCGCAACAGCGGAATATTTGAAGTGGATTGTTTTGCGGTAGCGTAGCGCATACCGCAAAACAAGGAACGAAAAATATTTCCGGCTGCTTGCGATTGTTATGCATTTTTAGCACTAAATATCGTCATCAATAATTGGATCGCCGACGGTATCTTCCACCACTGTATGACATTCAGGATCAAACCACTTTTTGAATAGTGAGTACGTTATGTTCTTCGGCCAGAGCTCAGGGTCGGTGTACCAACCCTCTAGTTCTTTTTCAAAGAGAACTTCACAGTTTAGCTTTAGCCACTCGTCTAACATTTCTGGTGTTTCTGCTACATCATCTCGGAGCAAATATACCGTTCTTTCTTTATTCACACTTTCTATCGTTATTCCTGGATTATCCTGATACGGATCAGCATCATTAATCCATTTGATGGCTGGCGCCTTGTACTTCAATATTAACGCTGCACGATTAATCATGTTTCATCTCGATATCGCATAACGCCCAGCACACGCGAAACTGGGTTGGCGTGGTTTTGGTTTAGAATGCAGCGTGAGCGGAATGGAAACCAAAACCGCGACGGCGCAGTTTTCGCTGTGGTGCTGATTGTTATGCATGTAATAGTGCTCATTCAGATGTGCAATTCCCATTGTGCTTCACGTTGTCGTAGGTGTTGATATAGCAATATTGAACGCTTCCTGTGACCGTATTGGTTTTAAGGTATCGAATTGTTGCCCCATCTGTTTCAACATAGCTTTTCACAATCGTCGTTTCATACAAACACCCCGATATGGATAGCAAAACTAGACCTATTGCCACGATAAAGTAGTATGAATTCGATCTCATATATTCCTTTTCACTCTTCCGCATAACATTTTAATACTGCGCATGCGCGATATCATGCTCATATGGTTTTTAAGATTCTTCGCTAACATGCTGACTGCTAAACAATATCTAGCCTATACGCCTTCACAGCCCAAGAACAGCTATGCGCATGCTGGATATCGTCCCTGTGCATGCTCGATATCGCCGAGTCTGCGCACACATCTTATTGAAGATAAACGAAATTCCTGATCCTGCAAGCAGATATCCGGGCATTCGGCACGTCTGATTCTGCGTACACACTGGCAAATATGGCGCAGTGCTGTATTTATATACAGAAACATTAATATGGATATTATCCACTATGAACGCTCCTGCAGCAGTTTCGCGGCGAGATCGACTTCTCGGGATGCATCATCCGCACCCAGAAGACGTATCTGTTGTGGATCAAGCGCTACATCTTTATCACAACAAGCGCCACCCTGCCCAGATGGGTCCGCCGGAGATACGCGAGTTTCTTTCCCACCTTGCGACACAGCATCATGTAGCGGTTAATACCCAGAAGGCTGCGCTCAATTCTCTGGCGTTCTTCGGCTTACGCAACGGGTAACACAATGGTAGTAAGGGGTGGCTTCTAAAGCGATTTGATGTTTGCGGGCTTTTGGCATGGCGACCTCCTTGTGATGCTGGTTGATATACAGCTCGCTTGTGTTTGGATCAAGCCTTGTGGTGGGTGTCCAGAGTGTTGTGAGCAAAAAACACCGACTAAAAAGCCGGTGTTAGTTTAACAACCGGAATTGTTTACTGGAGTTTTTTTAGCAATGCGACCATCTGCTCGTTGGCGCCCACCATGGAGACAATCTTGTTCTTGATCTTGTCTTTCAATTGCACCTTGGCGTTGTCCTTCATCTGTTCCAGCTCGTAAAGGTAGCCGAAGGGAGCCTCCAAAGTAACGGCAGGAAAAGCGTGGCCCTTGTTGATATCGTTAAATTTGGCCTTGATGCAGTTACGAATAGTTACCGTGGTTGAGGACACATTAACGACGTCCAGGTACAACCAGGCATCCACTTCCTTGCCGTTGATGACCTGGAATCTAAACCCTTCGCAATTACTCGCCTGGTCGTTTCTCCTCTCGCGGATTTTTTTTATGATGTTTAAAGGTGTTGGATTGTCGTCGCTCCCCTTGATCCAGCTGTTGTACTCGAATGTTT
>JBQGED010000401.1:0-3323 GCA_052039425.1 Sphingobacterium griseoflavum
AAGATGAGCTGCTGGAGGAGCTGCTCGATGATGAACTGGAAGAAGATGAGCTTGAGGACGAACTGCTGGAGGACGAACTGCCGTTGGGAGATCCATTACCGCCGCAAGCGACCAGCACCGCGACCCATCCCAAAACCGCTATTTTTGGCAGAAAACGTTGCAGAAAAAACGAAAGATTCATCGCGATTCCCTCACGGCGGGGCCGTTCTTGTTATTCAAGGGGTTAAAAAGCAGCGACACAGCGTATCGGGTTCGCTACGGCCAGCGCGTGATGAACACAGCATTTATCACATTTAACGCAGCGGCAACCTTTTGCGGTGACATTACCCCAGGTGTAGGATTCTGCGGCTTGCGGTAAGAAGTGATCTTTAAAAACCTCAATAAAGACAATCAAGGAGCCCGTCATGCCCGCCGTACAAAATCCTGTTTTACGCGGTTTCGCCCCGGATCCCAGCATAGTGCGCGTAGACAATGACTATTACATTGCCACCTCCACATTCGAATGGTTTCCCGGTGTGCAGATTGCCCACTCCCGCGATCTGGTCAACTGGCGCACAGCAGCCTATCCGCTCACCCGCTATTCGCAACTCGATCTGCGCGGCTGTCCCAATTCCGGCGGCGTTTGGGCGCCCTGCCTCAGCTACAGCAATGGCCTGTTTTATCTGATCTACACCATCTCCCGCCGCTGGGCCGGCAGCTTCAAAGACGTGCATAACTACTTGGTCACAGCACAGGCTATTGAGGGGCCCTGGTCCGAACCGATTTATCTCAATAGTTCCGGTTTCGATCCCTCGTTATTTCACGACGACGACGGCCGCAAATGGCTGCTGAATATGGTGTGGGATCACCGACCCGGAAATAATGTTTTCGGTGGCATTTTGTTGCAGGAATATGACGAGCAGAAAAAATCCCTCATCGGACCCGTAACCAATATTTTTCGCGGTACCGAATTAGGCCTGGTGGAAGGTCCACACATCTACAAAAAAGACGGCTGGTATTACCTGCTCACCGCCGAGGGCGGCACTTTCACCACTCACGCAGCAACAGTTGCGCGCTCTAAGAACATAACCGGCCCTTATGAGGTTATGCCCGGCAATCCGCTGATCAGCAGCAATCAAAATCCCCAGCTGCGACTGCAATCCGCCGGTCATGGCAGTTTTGTGCAAAATGCCGACGGCAGCTGGCTGCTCGCCCATTTATGCCGCCGCAGACTCGCCAATGGCCGCTCGATTCTCGGCCGGGAAACATCGTTGCAGCCGCTTGTTTGGCAAGACGGCTGGCCGCGCCTTGCCAGCGGCAGCCATGAACCGGCGGATGAAGTACAAGTGCCGGATTTACCGCCACATCCGTGGCCAAAAGTGCCAGAGCGAGAAGCCTTCGATGCGGACAAATTGCCCACTCACTGGATGGCTCCGCGAGTGCGCATCGACGACATCAGTAGCCTAAACGCGCGCAAAGGTTATCTACGTTTATTTGGCCGCGAGAGCATCACGTCATTATTCGAACAAAGTCTGATTGCGCGGCGACAACAACATTTTCATATTGAAGCTTCTACCTGCGTGGAATTTCATCCCGAGAATTTCCAACAAATGGCAGGACTCGTGGCCTTCTACAATACCGACAGTTTTTACTACCTATATTTAACCTGGGCGCCCCACTCCAAGCGCTGCCTCGGTCTGATGAAATGTGAAAAAGGTGTAGTCAGTTATCCCATCGAAAAAGAATACCCACTCGACAAATGGGAATCCGTCTGCATGAAACTCACCATCCAGGACGATCGCATTCGTTTTTATTATTCGCCCGACGAAAAAAATTGGACGGCGGTCAGCTGGGAACAGGACGCCTCCATCCTCAGCGACGAACACGCCATGCCCTGTGGATTTACCGGTAATTTTGTCGGCATGGCCTGTCAGGATTTATCGGGGACAAGAAAACCGGCGGATTTTAAGTGGTTTGCCTATTCTGAGTTGGAGTGATTACGAAAAGAAAGAATAAGCAGCCCGACATGGGCTGCATTTTTAAATAAAGTTCTGCGCAATATAGGCTTCCAACTTCGCCAAATGCTGTTTGCCACCTTCGATGGCGCCGTATTTTTCCACCACTTCGTCGCGGGATTCCTGCGTCGGGAATAAATGGCGGATGGTAACCACTGTGCCTTTTTCGGTTTTCGTCAAAGTCACCGTGGATTCAAACCAGATGCGCGTACCGTCACCGTGGTCGTAGACAATTTTTTCCAGCGGAACAATTTCTTTAAATACGGAATGATTGGGGAAACGGGTGCCGTCCGGCGCGACCATATCAAATGTCCACGCCCCACCCACGACGAAATTCAAGGTCACGTTTTCGTTTTTGAAACCGTCTGGCCCCCACCAGTTATTGACATGATCCGGATTACTCATAGCTTTCCAAACCAATTCTCGGGAAAACGGAATTTCCCGCTGTATTATCACTTCGCGTGTTTTTTCAGACTGATTCATGGCTCTTTCTCCTGCTCTGCCAATGTGTGTAGATAACGTTCCAGCCTATCCATACGGGCTTCCCAAATTTTGCGATGCGTCTCGATCCAGTCCGACGCCATTTCCAATGGCGCCGTTTCCAATGTGCACGGCCGCCATTGCGCGTCCTTCCCACGACTGATCAGCCCCGCCCGCTCCAGCATCTTCAAATGCTTGGTCACTGCCGGTAGAGACATCTCAAACGGCTCCGCCAACTCCCCCACAGTCGCCTCACCCCTGCTCAACCGAGCCAAAATAGCCCGCCGCGCCGGATGAGCCAAGGCGGTGAAGACGGAATCGAGTTGAGCATCGTATTTAACCATTTGGTTAAATTAGGCGTAAATAGCTTCTCGGTCAAGGATTTTTTAAAGGTGAATGAGCGCTAGTGAAGATGGCTTTAATTACGCGCCACCCACCACTGCCCTCATCCGCTCCACAAACCCCGAGTTCTGATGCGCTGTCAAAATCAACTCATCCATCGCCCGCGTCATAGCCACATACAGCAAACGTGCTTCTTCTTTTTCTTCCTGATTGCGTGATGGCAGGTAGCCGAGGCCGGCGACGAAGACGACAGGAAATTCCAGACCTTTGCTGGAGTGCATAGTGACGAGTTTGACGGTGTCTTTATTTTTGGCTGATGGTTTTTGGCCGGTGAGAATTTCGCAGGGGATGCGATTTTCCTGCAGAGTTTTGCGGATTTTGTCGCCCATAAAATTGGAGCGATAGACGATGGCCATATCGCTCCAACTGCGGCCTTTTTCATGCAGGGTTTGCAGGCGCTCCGCGACGTAACGTGTCTCTGCAGGAAAATTGGGTAATTCCAAAAAT